>CALPIT020000039.1 GCA_943323705.2 Streptomyces griseus | reverse complement strand
TATTGAGTTTATTACTGATTAAAGGAACTCAAGAATCTGCATTTGTAAACGGATTGATTGTGATTACAAAAGTTTCTATTGTTATTTTGATTATTATTTTCGGATGGAGTTTTGTTCAAGAATCAAATCATACACCATACATTCCTGAACCTACTATTTTTACAGATAATCAAGGTATAGATCATCACTTTGGTGGCATCATGGGTATACTGGGAGCAGCCGGCGTCGTGTTTTTTGCCTTCATTGGTTTTGATGCGGTTAGCACTGCTGCACAAGAAACTAAAAATCCTAAAACAGCTATGCCTATTGGCATTTTGGGTTCATTGGCAGTGTGTACGGTATTGTATATTTTGTTCGCACATGTTTTAACAGGTATTGCTCCTGTAGAATTTTTTAGAACAGATGGCAAAGAAGCTTCTGTAGTTGCTGCAATCAATAAATTCATGCCGGGTTACGCTTGGCTAGGTAAATTGGTAACCGTTGCTATTTTGGCTGGTTTCTCCTCTGTTATTTTGGTAATGTTACTTGGACAAAGCCGTGTTTTTTATTCTATGAGTAAAGATGGTTTGTTGCCAGATACTTTCAGTCATTTGCATCCTAAATTCAAAACACCACATAAAGCCAATTTGATTATTCTTGTTTTGGTGGGTGGATTTGCTGCTTTTGTTCCTGGAGATATCGTGGGCGACATGACAAGTATCGGAACTTTATTTGCCTTTATCCTTGTATGTGGTGCGGTGATTATTTTAAGAAAAACAAATCCTGAATTGCATCGTGAATTCAAAACACCATTAGTGCCATTAGTTCCTATTTTAGGTATTATTGTTTGCGCAGCGATGATCTTCGGATTGGGCTGGACAAATTGGGCAAGATTACTTGGATGGTTAGCCTTAGGAATGATTATCTATTTTGGATACAGTAAGAAGAGAAGTCATTTGAAATAATAAATACTTTTCTCTCAATAAAAATGAAAGCCCACGAATTTAATTCGTGGGCTTTTGTTAGCCCCCTGTCCCCCAAAGGGGGAAACTCTAAATAAACTTTACAAAAACGTGAGGCAAAAAAATAATTCTTGAATTCGTAGTTGAAAAAAGTAAAATTCAAATAAACTATGCTTAATGTTCTATGTGATTAGACTAATTCGCATATGGGAGGCTTATTCGTGAATTCGTGACTATCATAACCCCATCCCATTCCCCCAAGGGAGAAGGGAGCAATATAAATTATCTACTAAATTCAAGAAAGATTTTCGTGCAACTTTGTGCATTCGTGAATTCGTGGCAAAATATTCGTGAATTCGTGGTAAAAGAAAAACTCAGTCGGAGACTGAGTACCTCTAGTAGACACCGGTCGTTAGACCGGCGCCAATCGCGGAAAAAACTTCGTGCAACTTTGTGCCTCGTGACTTCGTGGCAAAATATTCTTGCATTCGTGGTTAATCCAACATAACACAATCAACTCCCCCTTGGGGGATTTAGGGGGCCACTTCCACCTCATCCATAAATATATGCGTATCACCCCCTGCCCCTTCATGCCAAGAAGGTAATTTACCAAACTGTTCTGCAACAATTTTGATATAACGGCATGGTTGTTTCTCAAATGCTGCTTCCACTTTCTTTAACTGAGGATTTACATCTTCAATAGGAATGTAATTTTCTCCAACATATACTTTTTCAAAATTCACACCATCGTGTGAGATGTAAACACTAACTTTTTTAGGCATCACAATCCAGGCACGAACATCTTGTAAAAAACCGATACTTACTTTGGATATTGAAGTTTGTTTTTTTAAATCAATAATCATTTCAGGATTTTGCAATTGATAACCCTGCCAGTTGCCCATCCGCCAGTTGGTGCTTCCATGAATACCATCTATCAATCCATCTTCGCCACCACCATTGTATTGTGGCTCATAAGAAGCAATTAATTTAACAGACCAATTATTTGTTTTCTTTCTAAAGAAAGCGGATGTAACAAAACTACTGTTATTGTCTTTATCAACGGCAATAGCTTTTATCTCCATTGAAGAATCAATCACAATAGGATTTACATACAGCTTCATTTTCTCATTCGGCGTTTCACCATTTAATGAATAATAAATTTTCACCCCTTTTTGAGGAGATGAAATAGAAATGGTTTTCTTTCCGATAAATGAAATATTTCCGCCTTCAATAATGGGATTCAACACTATTTTGGAATCGGTCATTTTTGAGAGCTCTTCATCATTGTTAGGGAGTGTAAAACAATTAAGTGGCAGGGCTGCCATATTGAAAGTAACCAATCCTCCATTAGCAATATCAAAATGATTAAGATAAGGCGACTTCCAATTAGTTGGTTTTAAATTTTGTGAAGTACTCAACAGCACATTATGAATATAAATAGTCGAATCAGTTTTATTGACAGCATTCACTACAAATGACTTCCCATTTTCAAGATGAATTTCAGCCAAACTGAATTGAGGCGTACCAATCATGTATTTGTTGTTTCCTGGAGTTACAGGATAAAATCCTAAAGCGCTCATCACGTACCACGCGCTCATTTGTCCGCAATCTTCATTACCAATCAAACCATCAGGCGAATTCTTGTAAAACTCGTTCATCACTTTGTTGGCATAGAATTGAGCTTTAGCAGGATTGTCAGTATAATCATACAAATAAATAATATGGTGACTGGGTTCATTACCATGAGCATATTGTCCAATCAAACCAGTGATATCACTTTGGTCTCTTCCAGTTGTTTTGGAATTTTCATTGAATAATGCATCGAGCTTGGATTCCAGCTTTTTCTTTCCACCCATCATGCTGATGTATCCATTAATGTCTTGAGGAAAATAAAAAGAATATTGCCAGCTGTTGGCCTCTGTAAAATGATTGTTGACTTCACGAGGATCAAAAGGCGAAATCCATCCTCCATTTTTTCGAGGACGGACAAATCCTGATTTATAATCAAGAATATTTTTATAATACTGAGCACGTTTGATATACTTTATGTATGCTTCATTGTTACCTATTGCTTTTGCATACATGGCAATGCAATAATCATCATATGCATATTCCAAATTTTTGCTTACACTTTCATGCTCATCTTCAACAGTAATCATACCATTTGAAATCAATGACGGCAAACCCAAGTGATTCCAATTTGCAGATTTCATCATCGCCTCAAGTGCCAATGATGTATCAAATTGATTGAGCCCTTTCATGTAGGCATCAACTATAACAGGTACACTATGATATCCAATCATGCAATCCGTTTCGCAAGACGACAATTCCCAAACGGGTAATCTACCACCCTGTTGGTATTGGATTAAAAATGTTTTTATATAATCTAAAGTTCTTTTCTGATCAATGATAGTGTACAAAGGATGAGCAGCGCGGTAAGTGTCCCATAATGAGAATACAGAATAATAAGTAAAGTCTTCCGCTTTATGAATCTGATTATCTCTACCACGATACTGACCATCCACATCCATATTGATGTTTGGCACAACTGCAGTATGATATAAAGCTGTGTAAAAAACCGTCAATTTGTCTTTATCATTTCCCTTTACTTCAATCTTAGAAAGTTCATTATCCCATTTTTCTTCAGCCTGTAATTTCACCTTAGCAAAATCAGCACCTGCGGTTTCTGTTTCAAGATTTCGTTTTGCTCCATCTACACTAACAGGAGAAATAGCGACTTTAACGTACAGATTTTTTGATGTACTCAAATCAAAAGAAAAATAAGCCTTAGCATTTTTAGAATTATCTAGATTATTTGTATTATTAGCAATTAACACATCATTGTCCCAAATCCCCATTTTTGAAATCGGAGAAGAAAATTTTATTACAAAATAAACATACTGATTATCAGCCCAGGCTTTGCTTCTTCTCAATCCGGAAACTGTATATTCATCTTCGATTTTCAATGAAGATTCAAGTACTTCGTCTCTATGTTTCAAATCGAGAATAACATAATTGTTTTCAGGATTCGAAAATGTATAATGATGAAATCCCACTCTTTCAGTTGCAGTTAATTCGACATCAACATTATCATCCAATAATTTCACTTTATAATAACCGGGCGATGCTGATTCTGAATTATGAGAAAATAAAGAACCATATATTTTATTATTCGGAAATGGATTGCCATTCCCGGGCATGAGTAAAATATCTCCATAGTCGGTACAACCAGTTCCACTTAAATGAGTATGAGTAAAACCATGGATAAAGCTATCTGAATAATGGTAACCTCCACAACCATCCCAGCCTTCCAATCTGGTATCTGGACTTAATTGCACCATACCATGTGGCACAACAGCACCTGGATAGGTATGACCATGACCACCAGTTCCTATGAAAGGATTTACGTATTGAGTGAAATTGGTTTGTGAATAACCGAAGGTGGTAATTACCAGGAAGAAGTGAATAAGAATTTTGCGCATAATATTACTTATTGTGCAGCCCCCTCAATACCCCAAAGGGGAAAGTTGCTTGCTTTTTGCTGTTTAAAACTTTTTGAACCAATGAAACATCTTGAACAAATTGAACATTTTTGAAAAAAAAAGCTTCCCAAAAATGAGAAGCTAAGTTATCAATTAATTTGAAGCAATATTAAAATGGAAGTCCATCATCTCCAGCTGTAGTCGACATTTCTGCCGGAGCATTAACAGGGTTAGAAGAAACTGATGTTGAGCCCGCATTAGAATAAGATGGGGTTGCACCTTCGTTACCACTATTGTTGCTGAGCAATTGTACATTTTGCACACGCATTCTAAGCGTTGCGGCAGGTTGTCCTTCTTTGTTGCTGTAAGCATCTGCTTCCGGAGAACCTTCGGCATATACTGTTCTGCCTTTGGTTAAATACTGAGCAACGGCAGTTCTGTCTGTCCAATAAGCACATTCCACCCAAGTAGTTCTTTCTTTTTGATTACCCTGTGAATCTTTGTAACGCTCTGTGTGAGCCACACTGAAGTTGATGACATTTTTACCATTTACTTCCTTTACGATGCAATCTTTTCCCAGATTGCCAATGATCTGTAACTTAATCATGTTTTTGTTTTTTAATTGTTATCGATGTATCTAATAATATTTTGAAGGTATGATTTTGTATAAAGAGGTTCGATTATTATGAGGATCAGTTTTACACAAGAAATAAACAAGAACCCAATTTGGAAATTTGTTAATGCAATAATTTGGTGATTTAGAGATTTGACAATTTGTTTATTTTTTCAGATAAAGAAGAATGTTTACTCGGGTTCATAACCTTGCCAACCGCCGACTGGGATTGAATAATGACTCATTATGAACCATCATCAGATTAACAAATTACCAAATCATCAAATTGAAAAATCAATTCATCTTCTTCTTCAACGTACTCACCTGATCTTGTAAGTTGTTAACCAAATTGGCCAATGAATTTACATCCCATCTTTGCTGAGAAGCTACTTTGCCGATAACAACCTGAGCCTGCCACAATTCAACGATGTCTTCTGCATTGATTTGATAAGGCTGGTAATTGGGATTATCGCTTTCAAGCGTGATTTTGTTTTTAGACTTATTATTTTTTTGAATACGCTTGTAAACGATTCCTTCATTTTTACTGACAACAATATATGCTTGTCCGTTTTTGGTATCTTCAAGTGATTCTACTTTTTCTCCTACAATGATGCTACCACTTGGTGTGGGCAACATACTATCTCCTATAATTTCAAAAGCTCGGTAATCGCCACCGGTAAGCATGGGAAGAGTGAATGTATTGAGCTCGTCTATAAATTCACTATCTGCATAGCTTGAAAGATAACCAGCTGCTGCTTTAACCGGAACGAAGTGAATGACATTCCTATCAGCACTGCCTATTTTCATCATTCTTCGTTTTTGCAAATAGCCGCCTGTATTTACAGACTGAGACAAATCTTTTAAAAGTAATTCATCCATTGATAGTTTAAACATATTAGAGACTACTTCTAGAATTTCGATTCTTGGATCGGCTCTTTCTTCTTCGTAAGCTCCAATCAAAGATCTTTTGATGTTTAATTTATTGGCAAATTCTTCTTGTGTCCATCCGCGCAATTTGCGAAGATATTTTAGGTTTAATCCGGCTTTTGACATAACTAAACTAATTTGATTAGCACAAATATACTAAATATTTTAGTTTAGCAAAATTTATTTTTTTGTTGGCCACGAATTCACGAATTATTTTTTGCCAAACGAAGACACAAAGTTGCACGAAGTTTTTTTTATTTGGGTTAACCACGAATTATTTTTTGCCACAAAGACACCAAGTCACAGATTTGCACGAAGTTTTTATTTAGATTTTTTACTTTTTACTTTTTACTTGTGTTAACCACGAATTCACGAATTATTAATTGTTTGGCGTTTGGTGTTTGGCGTTAACTCAACCGATATTCTATTTCTCAAAGCTAACTGCCACTTCCTTATTCCTTATTTTTTGTTTCTTATTATTTATTTTTTTTCAATTCCCCAATCCCTATTCCTTAATTCCAAATCCCCAATCCCCACATCATGAATTGACCAACTATTTGTCTAAATTTGCTTAAAATAAAAATTATGAACTCAGTAATTATTTTACACAGCCTTATCAGATGGGCTATTTTGATTTTCGGATTACTCGCAATCATCACTTCTATTGGAGGCATGATTAAAAAAAGATCTTACTCTTCTGCTGACAATAAAATCAGTTTGTTCTTTATGATTTTTTGTGACCTGCAATTATTGTTGGGCATTATTTTATTGTATTCAAACGGCTGGTTGGCTAAATTGAAATCGATGGGCGAAGTGATGAAAAATAGTTACGACAGATTCTTTATCATAGAGCATGGGTTCATCATGATACTTGCATGGATATTGGTTCACGTGGGTCGAACTGCTGTTAAAAAAGCTGCTCCTGAAAGTAAACACAAAAAGACGCTTCTATTTTTTGGAATTGCAATCCTCCTGATTTTGATTTCTATACCATGGTCATTTAAAGGCGGTGCAATTGCCCGTCCGGATTTTCCTAAATTTTAATTCCCTAATTTTAATCACCCTATATTTATTAATATGGCAAAAGCTACAACAGAAGAAAAGATAATTCTAATTACCAATGATGATGGAATTACATCACCCGGAATAAAAAACTTAGTTGAAGCCGCAAGAGGACTTGGAAAAGTTGTGGTCGTTGCTCCAGATAAACCTCAAAGTGGCATGGGACATGCCATCACTATAGGCTCTCCACTAAGAATGAATAAAGTAGATCTATTTAATGGAATCGATGCCTGGCAAACCTCAGGAACACCTGTTGATTGTGTAAAACTAGCTGTTGATAAAATACTTCACCGCAAACCAGATATTTGTTTGAGTGGTATCAATCACGGCGCCAATCATTCCATCAATGTGATTTACAGTGGTACAATGTCAGCAGCCATGGAAGCTTCTATTGAAGGCATTCCCAGCATCGGATTCTCACTCTTAGATTATAGATATGAGGCAGATATGATGCCTGCTCAAAAAATTGTTCACACCATCGTTTCTACAATTTTAAAACAAAAGAAATTAGATAAGCATTTACTATTGAATGTAAACATTCCTGCCATTCCATACGAAGAAATAAAAGGCATCAAAATTTGCAAACAAGCTTATGCAAAATATGATGAGGCATTTGATGAAAGAGTAGACCCTCAAGGAAAAAAATATTTCTGGCTTACCGGTGAATTTAAAAACTTCGATAAGGCAAAAGATACTGATGTATGGGCATTACAACGTAATTATGTAAGTGTAGTGCCAGTGCAATTTGATCTGACCAACTATACTTTAAAAAAGCATTTAGAAAAAACAATCTCCTTCAAATGATATTCAAAAAAGACAATCTTATTTTCGGAATGATATTAGGACTTATTGCTCCAATTATAGGTTTTATGATTTTCAAATGGTACAAATTCGGGATTTTTTCAATGAAAGAATTCTTTCAGTTTTTATATGTCGAGCCTGGTTTCAAAACATTATCTGCAGCTATGAGCCTTTCTTTGTTGGCCAATGCTGCAGTCTTCACTTTGTATATTAACACATCAAAAGACAACACCGCAAAAGGGATTTTTGTCACCACAGCGATTTACGGATTTATTATTCTGTTGATTAAAACTTTCGCATAGGACCTAAAAGGTTTGAGTAGTTCAAAAGGTTCAATCAGTTCAATAGGTTAGTGCAACCTTCTGAACTAATTGAACCTTTTAAACATTTTGAACAATCCCGAATCCAGCTTATCCAGCATATCCAGCCTATCCAGCCTATCTAGCATCCAGCATCTAGCTCACCATTTAACTACTTCTTACCAATACATTGGCTATCGATTAACACCGAAAGGGTAATTGTAGGCGTAGCTTTATGAAGTAAAAAAAAGACAATTAAAATCTCTCATAAGCAGTTAGTTTTGGTAAAAAACGGAGCCCCTATTCTTAGGGGCTCCTTGTTTTTGGGGAATTCATTTATTTGAAACTTTATGAGAAGTCAAAATTCAAAAGTTAAAAGTAAAAAAGATGACCTTTCTTATTGTAGCAACATACATTTAATATAATGATTTTGGAATAACGCAACGTCCCTTTCAGGAGACATTGCTGAGAAGTAATGAAAAATCAAAATTTAAAAGTAAAAAGTAAAAACTGATTTTAGTTACTGACTCGCTTTCAATTTTGATTTTTGAATTTTTAATTTTTATTTTGGAATAACGCAACGTCCCTTTCAGGAGACATTGCTGAGGAGCTTAAACCCAAATTCCTAATTCCTAATTACCATTTCCTATTTTCAGCATCCAGCCCATCCAGCCTACCCCATCTGAAACAACCCATCTACAAAATCCTGTTTATCAAAAACAAGCAAGTCGGTTGCTTTCTCTCCCACACCAATGAATTTCACCGGAATTTTAAATTGATCGGCGATGGCCAATACAACACCACCTTTTGCCGTACCATCCAATTTGGTGATGGCTAATGCCGTTACATCGGTTGCAGCGGTAAAATGCTTGGCTTGTTCCAATGCATTCTGTCCTGTACTTCCATCTAACACCAACATGACTTCATGCGGTGCATCAGGAATAACTTTTTGTATTACTCTTTTTATCTTCGACAATTCATCCATAAGATGAGCTTTGTTGTGTAATCTTCCGGCGGTATCAATTAAAATGACGTCTACATTTTTTGCAACACCACTAATTACCGTATCATAAGCTACGGATGCAGGATCGCTGCCCATTTCTTTTTTTACAATAGGAACATTGGTCCTTTCACTCCAAATGGTCAACTGGTCAACAGCAGCCGCTCTAAAAGTATCAGCTGCACCCAATAAAACAGACTTTCCTGCTAAAGAAAAATTATGTGCCAACTTGCCAATAGTAGTTGTTTTGCCGACTCCATTTACGCCCACTACTAATATCACATGAGGCTTATGGCCAGATGGTAATTCGTAATTAATATAATCTGTATCCTGAGGAGATGACACTAAAATATTCTGAATTTCTTCCTTAATGATATTGTTCAGCTCGCTTGTATTTAAATATTTATCCCTAGCTATTCGCTTTTCTAGTTGTTCAATGATTTTAATAGTAGTAGCAATGCCTACATCTGCACTAACCAATGCATCCTCAACATCATCCAACACATCAGCATCCACGGTACTCTTTCCGGCAACCGCTTTAGCAATTTTGCTAAAGAACCCTTCCTTGGTTTTTTGCAAACCCTGATCAAGTGATTCTTTTTGTTCCTTTTTACCGAATAATTTATCAAATAATCCCATGTGCAGTGAATAAAATGCTTAAAAAAAATAAACTTCTAAAAACGAATAAAGCCATTCTGAAATTACAGAACAGCTTTAAAATGATTTCTCTACTTAATTGTACTATTGACCTAAGTAATCCTTGATCTTATCTTTATGCACCATAGCTTCTTTGAAGGTATAGGCACCCGATTTAGGACTGCGCAAAGTACGAATCACTTTTGTCCAGTTTTTCGCTTCTGCTGCTGCTTTTTGGTCTTTAGTTTTAATCGCGGTTTTAGCTGCTTTTGCCATTGTTGTTATTTTGATGATTTACAATTTGATACAATACATGTATCATAATCAATAAATCGATTTACTATTTAATTTCTTTGTGAACTGTAACCTTTTTTAGGATAGAGTTGTACTTTTTAAACTCCATACGTTCTGGAGTGTTTTTTTTGTTCTTGGTGGTAATGTAACGGCTTGTACCTGGCTGACCGCTGGTCTTATGCTCGGTACACTCCAAAATCACCTGAACCCTGTTACCTTTCTTTGCCATTTTTTATTGTTTTAACACTGATTAAATTTTTTCACCTGCAGCACGTAATTCTTTTACTACACTGTACAAACCATTTTTATTGATGGTTCTGATCGCTTCTGAAGACAATTTCAATGTAACCCATTTGTCTTCTTCAGCCAAAAAATAACGCTTGGTTTGTAAGTTTGGTAAAAACCTGCGTTTTGTTTTGATGTTGGAGTGAGATACCTTATTACCTGTAATAGGTTTCTTACCCGTTAATTGACATACTCTAGCCATGTTCCTTATTTTTGGACGGCAAAGGTAGGGAATTAACTGAATAAATAAAGTTTCATGTAAAGTATTTTTCCAAAACATAGAAAAAAATGCGTTCTTTCGGGAGATTTGTTCTAAAATTTTAAAAAACGACTATGAATTTGCATAAAATTACAACCAAACACTTAGAAAATTTTGCATTTGAATCAACAATTGATGGTTATCAATTTAAAATGGACAGTTCAGATAATCCCACCGGCGCCGGCGCCCCCAGCCCGAAAAAACTGATGCTCTCCGCTTTGGCAGGCTGCACAGGTATAGACGTGGTATCAATTTTACAAAAAATGAAAGTCGATTTTACTGATTTTTCAATCAGCACGGAAGCCTCATTAACTGAGGAACATCCTAAAATTTACGATAAAGTGTCGATTATTTACTGCATTAAAGTTTCTGAAACAGACAAGCCTAAAGTTGAAAGAGCCGTGCAATTGTCTAAGGAAAAATACTGTGGTGTGAGTGCTATGTTTGGGCACTTTGCAAAAATTAAATGGGAGATTAATTTCCTTTAATTCTTGATGGACTCAGCGTTATCCTTATTGTTTGAAGCAGCACTGCCAAAACTATAAATCCAACGCCAATATAAAAATGTGTATTCAACATGTTATGTTCTTTAAAAACCACAAACGCTAAAAGAACTCCATATACCGGCTCCAAATTGTAAGTCAAATTTTGAGTAAATGCAGATATTTTTTTCAAGGATTGTAATTGCAAATCAAAAGCGATAACGGTACAAAAAACGCTCAATACCAAAAGCCAAATCCAATCTGTTCCGGAAGGCCAAAAATAAGCAGGACTGAACTCCAAAAAGTAAAAAGGCAAAAAGCAACTTAGCAATAACAATCCTCCTGCAAACTCAAACAGGATCAATGTTTCGGCAGAAAAATCGTTCAGCAATCTTTTGTTATAAATAGGAAATAATGCACTGCCAAATGCAGAAATAATTCCAAAAATAATGCCCACCTGATATTGTGGATGAAAATCAAAAATGACATAAATACCTACTATTGCAAGTAAGCCCAAAATCAATTCTACAATTACAATTTTCTTATTTAAAATAATGGGCTCCAACAAGGCAGAAAAAAAACCTGCTCCAGAAATACAAACCACCGCCACAGAAGCATTTGCGTATTTTACACTTCCATAAAATGTCACCCAATGCAAGGCAAGTATGAGTCCTACCCTTGAAATCCGAAAGAAATCCCTTCTTCGAATACCTTGCAGCTCTCCTTTCAACAAACTGATAACTGCAATAATAATGACTGAAATGAATAAACGATACCATACCAACAAACCTTCATTCAACTCAATCAGCTTACCTAAAATTGCGGTAAAACCCGCAAGGAAAACGGCTATATGAAGTTGAATGAATGCTTTTTTCATGAAAGGCAAAGTTAGGGATGATTAGGGATTGGGAATTGGAGATTGGGAATTGGGGATTGGGAATTGGGGATTGGGAATTGATGGTTTAATTCGCTTTGCTGGTTTAATGGTTATCCAGGATCCAGCATCTAATATCTAGTAACCATCCTATCCAGCTTATCTAGACCATCCATTTTTTAAATTTTGAATTTTTACTTTTTAATATTCCCCGCCCATGTCCAAATAAAACTAAACATAAGTATATTTGCCCACTTATAAATAATACGTATGAACTACAAAAAGATTAACAACATCACAGGTTGGGCGGTTTGCCTAATTGCTTGTGCCGTTTATTTAATGACTATGGAAGCTACCGGCAGCTTATGGGATTGCGGAGAATTTGCTTCCAGCGCTTACAAATTACAAATCCCTCACCCTCCTGGGGCGCCATTATTTGTGCTCATCGGCCGACTTTTCATGATTCCTTTTGACCCTCATCATGCGGCTACTGGGATAAACACCATGAGTGCTTTGGCCAGTGGTTTCACAATATTATTTTTATTTTGGACCATCACCCATTTCGCCCGTAAAATAGTGATGAAAAATCAGGATGAACTTACAGGTGGAAATATTTTTGCCATTATGTCTGCTGGTGTTGTTGGCGCATTGGCTTATACTTTCTCTGATTCTTTCTGGTATAGTGCTGTAGAAGGTGAAGTATATGCATTATCTTCTTTCTTTACTGCTGTCGTGTTTTGGGCAATGATCAAATGGGAACAAGCTGTAACTGAAGAACAAGAACAAGGCATTAAAGGTCATTTTACAAAAGCCGACAGATGGATTATTCTTATTTTTTATCTAATGGGCTTGTCTATTGGTGTTCACTTGTTGAACTTATTGACTATCCCTGCAATTGTAATCATTTATTATTTTAAGAGATACGAATCCACACCTTGGGGAACATTCTTTGCATTTCTCATTGGATGCATCATCACCGGATTGGTTCAAAAAGCAGTTATACAATGGAGTATCAAAGGAGCAGGAAACATGGATATTCTTTTTGTAAACAGCTTTGGAATGCCATTTTTTACCGGCTTTGCATTTTTCTTCGTTTTACTTGGAGTGCTGATTTATTTTGGTTTGAAAATCGCAAGAAATAACAATTGGAATTTCTTAAAACTGGGATTATGGAGTTTTTCGTTTATGCTTCTGGGTTACTCAACTTACTTCACAACAATGGTAAGAAGTTCTGCCGACCCAAGTGTGGACATGTTTAATGTAGACAACCCGGTGAGCTTGGTAGGATATGTAAGTCGTGAACAATACGGCGATTGGCCGATATTGTATGGCCAAGACTTTACAGCTCAAATTCGGGAAGCAAAAACTACAGAAACTTATATCAAATCAAACGGCAAATACGAGAAGAACGGAAGAAAAGTACAATATGTTTATGATGAAGCAGACAAACATCTTTTCCCTCGTATGTGGGATCAAAGTAATGACCAGGGACATGCGGATTATTATGCAAGTTGGGCTGGGATTGGCAGAAATCAAGATGGGTCATACGAGCGGGCTCCTACTGTAGCTGAAAATTTTGGATTCTTTTTCGATTATCAAATCAATTGGATGTACTGGCGCTATTTCATGTGGAATTTTGCCGGCAAACAAAATGATATTCAGGGTACCAACATGAGCAATGTGAGAGATGGTAACTGGAAATCAGGTATCGGATTTTATGATAACATGCGCTTAGGTGATCAAGAATCATTACCTGATACACTAAAAAATAATAAAGCCAATAACAAGCTTTATATGCTTCCTTTCATCTTAGGTATTTTGGGTATCCTATATCAATATAAAAAAGATAAAAAAGATGCACTCATTACTGGCCTACTATTTTTCTTCACGGGTATAGCCATTTGTCTTTATTTAAATCAAGCGGGTAATCAACCCCGTGAGCGTGACTATGCTTATGTAGGCTCATTCTATGCATTTGCCATATGGATCGGATTAGGTGTTTTGTATATCAGAGAATTACTTGCTGGACTTCTAAAAAATAATCTATTAGGTAGTTATGCATCAGCAGCAGTTTGCCTTTTAGCTGTACCGGTTTTAATGGCTAGTCAGGAATGGGATGACCATGACAGAAGTCAGAAATTACTTGCAAGAGACTTAGCAAAAG
>CALPIT020000038.1 GCA_943323705.2 Streptomyces griseus | reverse complement strand
TTTTCGATAAAATCGGTGCTACTGTATTTGCTAATGCTTGCGGTCCTTGTATTGGAATGTGGGCAAGAGTTGGTGCTGAAAAAGCTGAGAAAAACACCATCGTACATAGCTTCAACAGAAACTTTGCAAAACGTGCTGATGGCAACCCTAACACATTTGCATTTGTGGGTTCTCCTGAATTGGTTACTGCACTAGCTATCGCGGGAGATTTGAATTTCAACCCACTAACAGATACTTTAACTAACGACAAAGGCGAACAAGTAAAGCTAGACCCACCTGCAGGTGATGAATTACCTGTAAAAGGATTTGCAGCAGAAGATGCAGGCTACCAAGCTCCTGCAGAAGACGGAACTAGCGTTCAAGTAAAAGTGGCTGTTGACAGCAAGCGCCTTCAAATTTTAGAACCATTTGCCGCATGGGAAGGAACTGATTTGAAAGGGTTGAAATTGCTCATTAAAGCAAAAGGAAAATGTACAACTGATCATATTTCTATGGCGGGTCCATGGTTGAAATTCAGAGGACATTTGGATAACATCAGTAACAACATGCTCATTGGCGCTGTTAATTTATTCAACGAAAAAACAGATAATATCAAAAACCAACTTACCGGTGAATATGGAACGGTTCCTGCTACTCAAAGAGCTTATAAAGCTGCAGGAATAGGATCAATAGTGGTTGGCGATGAAAACTATGGCGAAGGTTCTTCAAGAGAACACGCTGCTATGGAACCTCGTCACTTAGGCGTTAGAGCTGTTCTAGTAAAATCATTTGCGCGCATACACGAAACCAATTTGAAAAAACAAGGTATGCTAGCATTAACTTTTGATGACAAAGCTGATTACGAAAAATTCAGAGAAGATGATGCGATTGATATTATTGGTTTAACATCATTTGCACCTAACCAAAAACTAACTTTGGTATTGCATCACAATGATGGTACACAAGATGAAATCAAAGTAAATCATTCATATAACGAACAACAAATAGAGTGGTTTAAAGAAGGTGCGGCACTGAATATCATCAGAAGAGATTTTGCGAATAAGAACTAATTTCAATTTTCTTTATTTAAAAAACGCGAAGCTTATACTTCGCGTTTTTTGTTTTATAGCATTCAAATATATAATTAGGAATCAGCCTCAACCTCAAACCAGACTTTAGTTTCGTCATCCCAGTCGCCATTATAATTTATCGTTAACTCCTCTCCTTTTTCAATGGCACGGACTGTTTTCACAAAAATCGTTTCCTCTTCAAAATCCATAAAATATTCGCAATTGCTTTTATAGCTATGATTGTAAATCGGAATGAATCCCAATGCCATACAACATTTGTCTTTTTCTGCTCCCCATTCAAAAATATAATCGTGAAGCAAAGTTTGATCTAGATGAATTCTGTCTTCTTTTTTCATCACGATAACAGGAGATAACTCAATTACAAAACCCTCAGGAATAGCTTCTGCAGTGTAAACACCTTTCCCTTTTTTTTCGGTTAATTCTATATATAAAGAATGATGAATCATAATTTCAAAAAATAATAAACTAACTTCGCCAACCCTAGCGAAAATAGCGAATTTGAATATTATTTACGTGTAAAAGATTACCCTGCATGTCTTTAGAAATGGACGATATCACATTGCAGCAACAGTTTGAAGAGGTGATTTCCTCGAAAGACCAACTGGAGATTCGGGATTTCCTGAACAATCAGAACATCAGTGATGTGGCAGATCTTATTTACGAAAATCCCGAATTCGAATCGCAAATCATTTCACATCTTTCAATACACAGAGCTGCTAGTGTTTTTAAAATTCTTGAATCTGCTGAACAAAAAAGAATTATTGAAGATTTACCTCCTTTCAAGTCTGCTGAACTGTTAAATGAGCTCCCAGCGGATGACAGAGTAGCCTTTCTGGAAGCCTTACCGAATAGCGTGGTAAGAGAAATGATTAAAACACTTGATCCCGATGAAAGAAAAATAACTCTTGAACTTTTAGGTTATCCTGAAAACAGCGTCGGCAGAATCATGACGCCGGAGTATGTTTATGTGTATGAATACAATACCGTAAAAGAAGTCATTGAAACTATCAGGAGGTTTGGAACGAATAGCGAAACGATTGATGTAATTTATGTTATCAATTATAAAGGCGAATTATTAGACGATATCAGAATTAGGGAAATTATACTTGCATCACCAGATGCTAAAGTTAGTGAACTGATGGATGGAAGATTTATTTCTTTAAATGCCAATGATGATCAAGAATTAGCGAATGACGCATTTAAAATGAACAATCGTGTAGCCCTTCCTGTTACTGATGACCAAAATATACTTTTGGGAATCATCACCATTGATGACGTACTGTGGATTGCCAATGAAGAATTCAGTGAGGATATTCAAAAAATCGGGGGTACAGAAGCCCTTGATGAACCCTATCTAGATATCAGCATTCCCAAATTGTTGAAGAAACGTGCCGGCTGGCTAGTGTTGTTGTTTTTGGGAGAAATGCTTACTGCTTCTGCCATGCAATTCTTTCAACATGAAATTGAAACAGCAACCGTACTAGCCCTCTTCATTCCATTAATTATGAGTAGTGGCGGGAATAGCGGCTCTCAGGCTTCAACACTTATCATACAAGCCATGGCTTTGGGAGAATTGACTATCAACGACTGGTGGAAGGTGATGAGAAGAGAATTAATAACCGGCTTTTTGTTAGGCGGAATTTTGGGAAGCATCGGTTTACTCAGAATTTTCATCTGGCAAAACTTACACATTTTTGATTACGGGGAACATTGGAATCTTTTAGCTATGACCATTTTCTTTTCACTAATAGGCATTGTGCTTTGGGGTAGTTTAATGGGCTCTATGCTTCCGATTATTTTAAAAAGGCTAAAGCTTGATCCTGCCGCTTCTTCTGCACCATTTGTTGCCACCTTAGTTGATGTTACCGGTATCGTCATTTATTTCTCCGTTGCTTACTTTTTTCTCAAAGGCATTCTGCTTTAAGTAATTGTCGTCATTTTATTTAGAATTTGCATATTAATTTGCTAAATTGCATCAGCAAAATTGTAAACCTCTGATTATCAGTATATATATCATTTCATAAAGTCACAGGTTTATAATTTATAATTTTTAATTTAAACTTTTACTCCATGTGCGGAATAGTTGGTTACACCGGCTCAAGACAAGCTTACCCAGTAATTTTAAAAGGACTAAAAAGGCTCGAATACAGAGGCTACGACAGTAGTGGCGTGGCCCTTCTGAAAGACGGCGAATTAAATGTTTACAAGAAAAAAGGGAAAGTTGCCGAATTGGAAGAATCCATGATTGGCAATAACATAGATGCTCAAATTGGCATTGGTCACACCCGTTGGGCGACTCATGGAGAACCTAGCGACAGAAACGCCCACCCGCATTCTTCAGCAAGTGGCAAATTGGCCATGATTCATAATGGCATTATTGAAAACTATGCCTTAATCAAACAAGATCTGATTAATAAAGGTTATGATTTTAAAAGTGATACTGATACTGAAGTGTTACTCAATTTCATAGAAGACATTCAACAAAACAACAACAGCACCCTGGAAGAAGCGGTTCGTATTGCTTTAAAAAGAGTTACTGGTGCTTATTGTATTTTATTAATAGAACAAGACAATCCTGATACCATCATCGCTGCCAGAAAGGGAAGTCCGCTGGTTATTGGTATTGGAAAAGGTGAACATTTTTTAGCTAGTGACGCCTCTCCTATTATTGAATATACAAAAGAGGTTGTTTACGTAAATGATTATGAACTGGCCATTGTAAAGCCAGATGAATTGATATTAAAAAATCTGGGTAACGAAAAAATCACTCCATACATTACAAAACTAGATATGGAATTGGCTGCCATTGAAAAAGGCGGTTACGACCATTTCATGATTAAAGAAATATTTGAACAACCAAGTACTATTTTCGATTGCCTTAGAGGTCGCTTAGATGCTAAAGAAGGTGTTATCAGAATGAGTGGTGTTGATAAACATATCGACCAGTTAATCAATGCCAATCGTATTATGATATTGGCTTGTGGTACCAGCTGGCATGCCGGACTTATCGCAGAATATATCATTGAAGAATTATGCCGTATCCCTGTAGAAGTTGAATATGCTTCTGAATTCAGATATAGAAATCCAATTGTCAATAAAGGAGATGTTATCATTGCCATATCGCAAAGTGGCGAAACTGCTGATACTTTAGTTGCTTTAGAAAAAGCCAAAGAAAACGGTGCTTTTATTTTTGGTGTCGTAAATGCAGTTGGCTCTTCAATTGCTCGTATTTCTAACGCAGGAGCATATACGCATGCAGGACCTGAAATCGGGGTCGCTTCTACAAAGGCATTTACCGGTCAATTAGCTGTATTAATGATGGTAGCTTTGGATATAGCCAAACACAAGGGTACAATTTCTGATGAAAGGTATAAATCATTGTTATTGGAGTTAGAGGAAGTCCCTGAAAAAGTAAATGCTATTCTGAAAAATGCTGAGGACATTAAAAAAATCGCTGAAAAATATAAAGACGCATCCGACTTTTTATTCCTTGGAAGAGGTTATAATTTTCCGGTAGCACTTGAAGGCGCTTTGAAATTAAAAGAGATTTCTTACATACATGCTGAAGGTTACCCTGCTGCTGAAATGAAGCACGGCCCCATTGCATTAGTGGATGAAAATCTTCCTGTAGTATTCATTGCCACAAAAGATGTGTACCACGAAAAAATCGTGAGCAATATGCAAGAAATCAAAGCACGTAAAGGTAAAATTATTTCTATTGTCACAGAAGGTGATACGATCAGCCCGGGATTAAGCAATGACTTCTTCGCTATTCCACCAGCCGACGAATTAATTGCGCCGATACTTACAGTTATTCCATTACAATTACTTTCCTACTATGTGGGAACAGCAAAAGGTATTGATGTAGACAAACCTCGTAATTTGGCGAAAAGTGTTACGGTAGAGTAGTTTGAAATGAGTTGAATTGTCCTGAAATAAGTTGACAAGTTTTAAATAAGTCCCGGTTGCCTAAAGCAGCCGGGACTTTTTTTTTGTAAAAATTTGTAATAGGTGTTTTCGATATTGCGATGTTGCGGTATCGCAATATTACGTCGACGCTACTCTAACAACCAAATATTTTGACTAATTTTTCTTCAGTACCACCAAACTTTCTTCAAGCCTATTTTTTAATTAAAAAGGCGACTCATTACTGAAGCCGCCTTTTTAATAAATTATAATTGACCTATTACTGAATCACCAATCTTGAAGTCAATACCTCGCCACTTACAATAACTTTTACAACATAAATTCCTTTTTGCAAATCCGCTGTATTGATGTTGATTGCGCTTGCAAACGAGGAAGCCGTTTTTACAACAACACCTTTCGCATCTACAAATTGAATTGACTTCTTACCTATGTATTTTGAATCCACATTTACAACGGTGAATGTAGTTGCAGGATTAGGAACGATTGACAATTGAATGGCACCTTTGAAGATTACAAATTTGATTTGTGAATAATCAAATGCACCTGAAATACTAACTGATTTTAAACGATAATAATTGGTTCCAATTGATGGTAAATAATCAACAGCCGAATATCTTTTTTCGGTATTGCTGTTACCAAATGCACTTACTGAAGAAAGTTTTTTCCAATGAATACCATCTGTTGATTTTTCTACAACAAATTCATACATATTGATTTCCTGTGAAGTTTGCCAGTTGATAGTAACCTTGTCGTTTGATTTTAAAACTTCAAACAAACTAATTTTCACAGGCAACACTCTATAACAAGATCCGCCATTCAATGGTGCGTCAACACTGGCAATTTGCAAAGGTGCAGTTGAACCATTTACAGGATTAACCGTATTGGTGCCAGCAGGCCAAACGCCATCATCATCTGAATTACAACCAATTACTTCTCCAGTTGCCAGATCAATTTGTTGAATCAATCTTACGCCTTCGTTATTGATATTTGGGATAATAGTATTCCAGCTTCCTAAAGTAGCATCATAACCAACAACGAAACTTGTCCCCCAAATCGAACCACCATTCCCTGTCGCTACAGTTGGGTTTTCTGCGATAGTCATGCTTAATGGTCTTTCTGAAACCTGATTATTGATAAACCCACCGGTTTGAGAACTCCACAAAGCAACTAGATTACCAGACAATGCCAATGAAGTTCCATTAATAAAGCTACCATCGTTTGCACCAGAAGTTGTGGCAAATTGTAATACTTTAATCGAATCATTTAATGCAAATCGGTATTGCACAAATGTATTGCCTTCTTGAGTAAGCGTAATAGAAGGTGTTACGTAATTACCAGCAGTAAATCTTGAATTAGATGTATGAACATATCCAAAAGACCCTGTAAAGTTCCCATTTGCATTGGTAGTGAATTTTCCATAACCTCCTGCTGTAGATACAGACAGAGAAGAACTATATGTTAAAGCAATAGGAGTTACAGTATTGTCAATTAATATAGAATTACCAGCGCCTCCAGCAGTTGTTCCTAAATCAGAAGGCAATGAAGCCTGAGTATAATAATTATAAGTGGTATTTGGCAACAAATTACTTACTGTAGCAATAAACATAGTTGGAATTCTGTTCGCAGTTCCCGAACCCATGTATTGTGGTGTTGATACCGAAGTGAAATTTATTTTTTGTAATAAAGGAGATACACCTGTTGTACTTACACTATTTGGATTGTTGGTGTTTGTTGAAGTAAGATAATTTTCTGAACCGGTAACTGTTGAATTGTATTCATAAACATTAACTGTATAATTAGTGCCAGCAGTTAGATTCGTTACTGTTACAGGTCCAACACCTGTTCCATTATAAACCACATAATTACCAGAGCCTGTTGTTGAAGCACTGAAAATATTTGTATTGGCTGTGTAAGTAATTCCATCAGTAGGAATTACACCAGCAACGCTAGTCAAATGTACAACTACAATTCTCGAAGCTCCATTACCGTTAGTCCAGTTAATATCTAATGTATTATCTGCAACATTTGCAAAAACAATATTAGAAGCCTGAGCTGTAGGTTCTGAAGACAATACATTTCCGGTTACAGCTAAATTTACAGTTGAGGCACCACCACCACTCACACTAACGTTTCCGGATACACTACCCAAAGCAGTACCAGATGAAATGCGAATATAAATTGTCGTAGCCGCCAATGTAGCTGAAGAAATAGGCAAGTTAATGCTTGAAGCAAAACCTGAACCGGCAGCCAAAGAGATTTCAAAACCGACTGGAGCGGTTACTGTTACATTTCCTGGGAACGATGTAAGATTAACACCACTAACCGAAAATGATTGATTTGCAGAAGCGACTCCAAATGTAGTAGTCATATTAGGAACCGCAGGCGCTGCAATCAGTAATGGACTTGATGTGCAAGAGACTGCTGTTGAGCTACTATTATGAGGATTAGGTGTTGCAGCTGTGAAATCAGCACTATTATTGTCAGTATCATCACATCCATTATTATTTCTTATCGCTGCAAGTGTGGCAGACAAAGTAGAACAAGCTGCTGTTTCAAACTCACTTGCTGTTCCATAACCTACAAAATCAATTACAGAACCAGCAGGTTGTAATGCCAATGTTGTATTTGCAACCAATGAGGATGTTCCGAATGCAACTTTCCCATTGGTTCCACTCATGTTTAATGTAAATGTTTGGTCAGGAGTAACAGGTAATGCCGCAAGCCCTGTGCCTGGTGCAGCAGCTATTAACAGATACGCCCCTGAAGGTATAATAGTTGACGGAAAAGTATATACATTACTTGTAGTAGAGCCCAAAATTCCTGCAGCAGAACCATAAAGCAATTTAAACCCAGTTATATCTTGGTCTGCCCCACTAATGTTATGCAACTCTACATAATCTGCGTTATAAATACCAGATGCAGAACCGCCACCACCATAAACCTGACTAATCACGACTGTAGTTGATTGTGCACTCACAAATAACGATGCAAATGCAAACAACAATGTAAATATTAATTTCATATTTTTTAATTTAAGGGCTCAAAAGTAGTGTTTTTTTTCTGCTTTAACTCGGTAAAAAAATCATGACTACGACTGATTTTAATTCAAAATCTGTAACTTCATAAATAATAGATTGTCAAGCGAGTAGTTTAATTAATTTTTAGAAAATAAGTTGTTTTCATGAATATCATACACAAGCGTCCCATAGCTGAAATCGGATATAATTTCATTGATTCTCAATATCTTCCGAAAGGAAAAAACGAATACCATCTTAGAGATATTCAAAATAAAAACAGAGGAAAATTTAGAAAACTAACTCCCGAGGAGAAGGTAACACTTATTAATAATAACAATACATCAGACAATTGGGATCATATTCTTGTTTCTTCAAACTTCAATCCCAAATTGGTAAAGAATTCTAATTTCTTTGGATTGGTGCGAATTGGAGATTTAAATCCTGTTTATCATGAGTTCCACAATTTCAAGATGGCGGAAGGTATTTATAACAGTACCATCATTAGTTGTGATATTGCCAACCATGTATGCATCGACAAAGTGAGTTATTTAAGTCATTATATTATTGAAGATGACGTGATGCTCGCAAATATCAATGAGTTGGCCACAACAGATAAAGCCAAATTTGGAAACGGTATTCTAAAAGATGGAGAAAAAGATGAGAAACAGCGAATGGTAATTGAAGTCTGTAATGAAAACGGAGGTCGTTACATTATTCCTTACAATGGAATGCTAGCAGGAGATGCCTACATGTGGAGCAAATTCAGAGATGATAAATTACTACTTGAAAAATTCAAAGAACTTACTGAAAAAAAATTCGACAAACAACGTGGCTATTATGGAAAAATCGGAGCTCGTACCGTAATAAAAAATTGTGCTATCATAAAAGACACTTGTATTGGAACCGATGCCTATATTAAAGGTTCCAACAAACTAAAAAACTTAACCATCAACAGCGATGCCGAAAGAAAAACACAAATTGGTGAAGGCTGCGAATTGGTAAATGGCATTATTGGTTATGGTTGCAGAATTTTTTATGGTGTGAAAGCTGTTCGATTCATTACCGCATCTCATTCTCAATTAAAATACGGCGCCAGATTGATTAATTCATATCTAGGGAACAATTCAACCATTTCATGTTGTGAAGTACTGAATTCATTAATTTTTGCAGCTCACGAACAACACCACAACAACTCATTTCTCTGTGCCTCTTTAGTAATGGGACAAAGCAATATTGCTGCTGGCGCTACAATTGGCAGCAATCACAATAGCAGAAGTGCAGATGGTGAAATTATTGCCGGGAGAGGTTTCTGGCCCGGGCTTTGTGTGAGTTTAAAACACAATTCTAAATTTGCTTCTTTCACAATTTTAGCAAAAGGCGATTACCCTTCAGAAATAAATATACCTGTACCTTTCAGTTTGGTCAGCAATGATGTGACCAATAATAAAATTGTGGTAATGCCGGCTTATTGGTTTATGTACAACATGTATGCACTTACTCGTAATGCATGGAAATACACAGACAGGGACAAGAGAACCCATAAAATACAACACATAGAATTTGATTATCTCGCTCCAGATACCGTTAATGAAATATTCGATTCATTACATCTCTTCAAATCATTACAACCCAATGAAAAAGGCGAAGCTGAGATTACAGGATGGGAAAACAGCAGCAGAAAGATTTTGATTACTAAAGTTCCTCAGGCTACAGCAACATTTTCTAAAATGATCAAATTGTACGCTTGTATGCAGATGCTGCACATTATCAATTCGAATAAAATTCAGGATTTCGAAACTTTCAAAAAATTACTCAAACAAAACAAAAAACGTTCTGATTGGATGAATGTTGGCGGGCAATTGATTCAAACAGAACTCGTTGATCAACTCAAAGCAAATATCAAATCCGGAAAAATAAAAAGCTGGGAAGAAATACACAAGTTCTATCAAGTGCAGGGTCAAAAATATGAAATGGATAAACTTGCCCATGCATATACTTCTTTACTTGAACTTCTTGATATGAAATCAAAAGATTTTACTGCAGCATTTTTCTATTCATTATTGAAAGAAACAATAACAGTAAAAGAATGGATGTTTGAAGAAATTTATAATACCAGAGCTAAAGACTACAAAAACACTTTCAGAAAAATGGTGTACAACAATGATGAGGAAATGGTAAACGTGTTGGGTAAAATTGAAGACAATAGTTTTATCAATGAACAGCGTACTAACGTAGACACGCTCAAGAGAAACATCAATAGAGTTTGTAGAAAATGGAAACTGAAATTGTAATTCTTTTACTCGATAAAATATTGTAAAGCAAGTTCATAGCCTCTTAAACCCAAACCACTGATCACGCCTTTGGCTTTGGCTGAAACATGAGAAACTTTCCTGAAATCTTCTCTTCCAAAAATATTGGAAATGTGCACTTCAACAACTTTTACAGCTATAGCTGCAATGGTATCGCCAATAGCTACAGATGTATGCGTATAGCCACCAGGATTCAAAATCACACCATGAAACACCTCGCCCACCCTTTGTAATTCATTGATAATTTCCCCTTCAACATTGCTTTGGAAATAGCTGAATTCAATAGAAGGGTATTTGTCTTGTAATCGTTTAAAATATTCTTCAAAAGATTGGTGACCATAAACATCCGGCTCCCGCTTTCCCAAGAGATTAAGATTTGGACCGTTAATTATGGCTATTTTCATTTGAGAAAGTTTTAAAAATGTTAGGTAAAAAATCAAAAGTAAAAAATCAAAAGTAAAAAACGATTGTTCAATTGCAAACAATTATGATTGTATACTTTTTTTATTAAAATAACGCAACGTCCCTTTCAGGAGACATTGCTGAGAAGTTCTAGTATCAAGTTTATCCAGCTTTATCCAGCTTATCCAGCTTTATCCAACTTCCCCCACCAATTCCAAAAAATCATCAAACAAATACCTGCTGTCATGTGGCCCGGGAGTCGCTTCTGGATGATACTGAACAGAGAATGCTTTTTTATTTTTAATCCTGATACCTTCGATGCTGTTATCGTTCAAATTAACATGTGTAATTTCTATATTGCTGTTGTTTCTTACAGCATCAGGATCTACGCCAAACCCGTGATTCTGAGTTGTTATTTCTGATTTGCCGGTTATAACATTTTTTACAGGATGATTCAATCCTCTGTGTCCATGGTGCATTTTAAATGTAGGAATATCATTTGCTAAAGCAAGCAATTGATGACCAAGACAAATACCGAATAAAGGTTTGCCCGAATCTAAAATTTGCTTAACTGTTTTAATGGCATAATCCATTGGTGCAGGATCCCCAGGACCATTACTGATAAAATATCCTGTTGGATTAAATTTTTCAAGTTCTTCAAAAGTTGTTTTCGCATTGAATACTTTTAAGTAAGCACCCCTTTCAGCCAAACAAGTTAAAATATTTCTTTTCACGCCAAAATCAAGTACAGCAATTCGCTTGTTACTATTTTCGTCACCTAGCGTATATGCGTCTACGGTAGACACTACAGAAGCTAATTCCAAACCGTTCATTGAAGGAACCGACTTTAATTCACTCTTTAATTTTTCTACATCAGTTTCTAATGATGAGATGATACAATTCATGGCGCCTTTAGTTCTGATGTGAGCAACAAGTGCTCTAGTATCAATTTCATCGATAGCCACGATATTTTGTTCTACGAAATATTGTTGCAATGAACCTTCAGCTTTAAATCTGCTAAATTTTTCATCCAGGTTTTTACCGATAACTGCTTTTACTTTTACACTATTACTTTCTACATCTGCAGTGAATACACCATAATTACCCACATGAACAGCATTCATAATCAATACCTGTCCAAAATAACTCGGGTCTGTAAATACCTCTTGATATCCTGTCATACCTGTATTGAAACAAATTTCGCCGGTAGCTGTACCAAGCATACCAAATGCTTTACCATGAAATACAGTTCCGTCCTCTAAAACTAAAATTGCAGTTGTATGTATTTGTTGTTCCATTTTTAAAAAGTTTCACAAAGAAAGTAAACTCGGGTTATTTAATAAAATAAAAAAAGCCCCGAATTTAAATTCGGGGCGATATGTAAATAAATTAATCTCATCTTACGCTTCTGTGGTTTCGTCTGTAGCTGCTTCAGAAGATGATTCTTCAGTAGCTTCATCAGAAGACGCTTTCTTTTTACCACCAGAACGACGTGTTTTTTTAACTGCAACTTCTTCAGTAGCAGAGGCAACACCTTTGCCGTAGATTTCATTGAAGTCTACCAACTCAATCATAGCCATTTCTGCGTTATCACCAATACGTGCACCTAATTTGATGATACGAGTATAACCACCCGGACGATCAGCAACTTTTGGAGCTACAACAGTGAATAATTCTTTTACAGCTTGTTTATCGTTTAAATAGCTAAACACGATACGGTGATTGTGCATGATTGCTTCCTTGCTTTCTGTAGCTTTGGTTTTTGTAATCAATGGCTCAATGTAAGTACGTAAAGCTTTTGCTTTAGCTAAAGTAGTTGAGATTCTCTTGTGAGTAATCAACTGACAACCTAAGTTCATCAACAGTGATCTTCTGTGAGAAGCTGTTCTGCTGAGGTTGTTGTTTTTGTTTCCGTGACGCATGACTTGTTGTTTTATACCCTGTACCGTGTCAGGAATTACAGGATGTTAATTGATAAATAATTAAAAAATCAAAAGTAAAAATTCAAAATTCAGATTTATAAATTGACTCATCATCAAATTACCAAATCATCAAATTGATTTACTCATCGTCCAATTTAAGCTTGCTCAAATCCATTCCGAAGCTCAATCCTCTTTCATGCAAAACTTGATCGATTTCGCTTAAAGATTTTTGACCGAAGTTTCTGAATTTCATCAAATCTTCTTGCTCATACTGAACCAATTCGCTTAATGAGTTAATTTTAGCAGCTTTCAAGCAATTGAAGGCACGTACAGAAAGATCTAAATCTTCAAGTGGAGTCTTCAACATTTTACGCAATTGTAAAGTTTGTTCATCCACTAAATCTTCTTTCTTATCTTCTTTAGTATCGAAAGTGATATTTTCATCAGTGATGATCATCAAATGCTGAATCAAAATTCGGCTAGCTTGTTTTACAGCCTCTTCCGGATGAATAGTACCATCAGTAATAACGTCCATGATTAATTTTTCAAAATCAGTACGTTGTTCTACCCTGGTATTTTCAATTAGGTATTTTACATTTTTGATTGGTGTAAAAATAGCATCTACAGGAATGTAACCGAAATGAGAGCTTTTTTCTTTTTGCTCTTCAGCAGGCACATAACCACGACCTCTGCCAATTGTAATTTCAATGTCGAATTTTGTATTGCTGTCTATAGTACAGATAAGCAATTCAGGATTCATAACTTCAAATGCAGGAGAAGCTTCAGCAATCATGCCTGCAGTGAATTCTGTTTTATTTTTGATAGACAATGTAACTTTTTCAGTATTTACATCGTTTTCAACTTTAGATTTGAAACGTACCTGCTTTAAGTTCAGGATAATTTCTGTAACATCTTCTGTTACACCTTTCAAAGTAGCGAATTCATGATCAGCACCTGAGATGTTGATACCGATGATGGCATACCCTTCAAGTGAATTCAATAATACTCTGCGAAGAGCGTTACCAATAGTTACACCATATCCTGGTTCAAGAGGGCGAAATTCAAATTGAGCTTCGAAGTCATTTGCTTTTTGAAGAACAATTTTATCTGGTTTAACAAAATTAAAAATGGCCATTTGTATTTTGTTGTTTTGATTGATTTGATAATTCCGGATTGTCCGGTTTTGCTATTGAGAATTGATTCAGGATTATTTACTGTACAATTCCACGATTAATTGTTCCTTGATGTTTTCAGGAACGCTTTCTCTTTCAGGATAAGCAATAAATGTGCCTTTCATTTCACTTTCGCTCCAATCTAACCAACTGAATTTTGGATTTTTTCCACGTACATTATCAGCAATTGATTTGTTGGCTGCACTTTTATTTTTCAAACTGATTACATCACCTGGCATACAGCTATAAGAAGGAATGTTTACGATTTCTCCATTTACTGTAACGTGCTTATGACTAACCATTTGACGAGCTGCCTGACGGCTTGGTGCGATACCCATTCTGAA
>CALPIT020000037.1 GCA_943323705.2 Streptomyces griseus | reverse complement strand
CAGTTGGGAAAAATTTCATACGAAAGAAAAGATTACAAAAAAGCTGCTGATCATTACGATAGTTTGGATGTAAGCGAACCTTCTCTAAAAAAAGATTCTGCTGAAATTGCTGAAAGAAAACCAACATAGAGAAGATTGGCCGATCACTTGAAGATTATTGATTTTGAAGACAGATAGCAAATGATTGCATCTTTAGCACCGGCGGAGCGAGATGCTTTTGTAAAAAAATTAGCAAAAAAGTTAAGGAAAGACGCGGGTGTTAAAGAAGAAGTAGATGCAAGTGGTGGTGGGGGAGCCGGACTCTCAAGTTTTGACAACGGGAAAAATAATGCTCCCATGGATTTGTTTGCCACTTCTGCAAAAGGAGAATGGTATTTTTATAATGCCAGTATGAAATCTAAAGGCTACAACGAATTCAAATCAAATTGGGGCAAAAGAGAAAATGTTGACAATTGGAGAAGAAAGTCGGCAATGAAAAATGCTATGACTCCAGATGTTGCCGGAGGTATGGATCCATTGGCACCTGCCCCGGAAGTGGCATCCACAGGAAAGCCGATTGAAAACAGCTACGACGCTTTGATGTTGAATGTGCCCACTACGCCTGAAAAATTGGATAGTAGCAATATAAAAATCGCTACAGCCTTACTTACATTGGCTGCTATTTTTCAGAATGAATTGCAGGATTATGATCAGGCAATCTATACTTACGAAATTTACTTGCAACGGTTTCCAGAAAAACTTGAAGATGGCGAAGTTTATCTCGGGTTATATTATTGTTACGACAGAATAGGCAATGCTGAAAAAGCAGCTTACTATAAAAATTTATTGGACACGAAATTTGCAGAGAGTCGTTCTGCAAAAATGTTGAACGATCCATTGTCTTTGCAACCTGATAAAAACAATCCTGTAGTTTCTAAAATGTATCAGCATATTTACGACTTGTTTATTGAAGGTGGATTTGATTCAGCCATTGTGATGAAGAAAACGGCAGACAGCATTCATGGAAATAATTACTGGACACCGCAATTGACTTACATCGAAGCTATTTATTATGTTCAATGTGATCAGGATTTGGACGCTATCGTTAAGCTAGATACTTTAATAACATTATTTCCTACATCTCCATTGAGTGAAAAGGCTAAAACATTGATTGATGTGTTGAGAAGAAGAAAGGAAATTGAAGCCTATTTATCTTCTCTTGAAATTACTAGAGCTCCTGAAGAAGACAAAATTTTAATTGTCGATAATAAAAATATTGAAACTAGAAAAGCGGTAGCTGTAACGCCTTCTGCACCCAAGCTTACAGAAATAAAACCCATCAAAACCATGCAGGATGCTGCTGTTAAGCTTCCGCCTTCAATGATAAGTGGTGAATTTAAATGGCAGCCTGGCAAACAACACAATGTGGTAATGCTACTGGATAAGGTGGATGAAGTTTATGTGAGTGAGGTAGTCAATGCATATAAAAGATATAACACATCCAATGGTTTGAATGCAATCGTTGTATCTAAATTGCCACTGGATGCACAACGGAATATGGTTTCGTTTTCGAAGTTTGAAAATGCAGAAGAGGCCATCCTTTATTTTGAAAAAATTAAAAGAGCAGCACCTACTCAAGTATCGTGGTTGCAGGTTTCTAAATATTCATTTTTCATCATCAATGATGAGAATCTTCAATTGTTGAAAAGCAATAAAGAATTGGATAAATACAAACAACTGTTAAACAATCAATATCCAGGTAAATTTTAATCCTCAGCATGAAACGTTCTGTACAGATTTTATGGCGTATATTTTTCATTGGCCTTGGGCTGGTGATTTTAATTTTTGCAGCAGCCAATTTTGGACTGTTCGGTAAAATGCCTTCGGTTCAGGAGCTTGAAAATCCTGAAGCCGACTTAGCCAGTGAAATCATCAGTGCTGATGGAATTTTGATGGGTAAATATTATTCAGAAAACAGAAGCGAAGTAAAATACAATGAAATTTCTCCCAATGCTGTTCATGCTTTGATTGCAACAGAAGATGAAAGATTTTTTGATCACTCAGGGATTGATGCAAAGGCTTTGGGTAGAGTGATTTTTACGGCTGGTTCACAAGGTGGTGGTAGTACATTGACGCAACAGTTGGCGAAAATGATGTTAGGTCAAGGGAAAGGAAATGTGTTGGTGAGAGGCATTCAAAAATTAAAAGAGTGGATAGTAGCCGTAAAGCTTGAACGCAATTTTACAAAAGAAGAAATCATCACGTTATACCTTAATCGCGCACCATGGGGAAATGTGTACGGCATCAGAAATGCATCCAGGACTTATTTTCAAAAAGAACCTGCTGAATTGAAAATTGAAGAAGCCGCTGTTTTGATTGGTATGTTGAAAGGGTTTATTTATGAGCCCATTCGTCATCCTAAATCTGCATTGAGCAGAAGAAATGTGGTTATTAATCAAATGGCGCAGTCTAAACAACATTATCTTACTCAGGCAGAAGCCGATCGTTTGAAATTAAAACCGCTCATTACCAATTATAAAAAAATTGATGAAAATGTGGGTATCGCACCTTACTATCGGTCAGCATTAGTTGCAGTTTTAAAAGACTGGTGTAAAACACATAACAATCCAAAAACCGACGAGCCATATGATTTATATAGAGATGGTTTGAAAATTTATACTACTATCGATTCCAGAATGCAGCGTTATGCTGAAAGTGCGGTAGAAGAACATATGCCTGTTATTCAGCAGAAATTAAATGCTTATTTCAAAGTGAAAGGTGATAAATTATGGGAAGGCCATGATAATGTGATTGAGGCTGCCATGAAATACACGGATAGATGGAAGTCGATGAAAGAAGATGACATTGACACAGCCGAAATAAAAAAGTCGTTTCATGTGCCAGTAAAAATGAAAGTATTTTCATGGTGGGGTAATAAGAGTCATGAGAAGGATACGGTCATGACGCCATTTGATTCCATTAAATACCACAAGCAATTATTACAAACTTCTTTTGCTGCAATGGATCCTCGAACAGGTGAAATTAAGTCATGGGTAGGAGGTATCAATTACAAGTGGTTCAAGTATGATCATGTTACGGCAAGTCGCCAAGTTGGTTCTACATTCAAGCCATTATTATATACACTTGCGGTTACGGATGCGGGTTATACACCACAAACATATATACCCGGTGGTCCGTTGACGTTAGGAGGAAAAACAATCAGTACCGGAGGCGGAACCATGGCATATTGTTTGGCGAAATCTTTAAATGGGGCAGCCTGGCATTTGATGGCGGTGATTGGTGTTAAAAGAACCATTGAATTTGCAAGACAGTGCGGTATCATTGCAAAACTGCCACCATATCCATCCATTGCATTAGGTGCTGCAGAAATCCCTATGTTGGAAATGTTGCAGGCTTATACGATGTTTCCTAACAAAGGTTATAATACACCGCCTGTGTTTTTTACAAGAATAGAAGATAAAGATGGTAACCTATTGTATGAGTTTCCAATTTCACAAAGTAAGGAAGTGATTGGCGAAACAGATGCTTATTCTATGGTGAAGATGATGCAAGGCGTTGTGGAATTTGGTACGGCAAGAAGAGTGAACAGTTATAACATCCCTGTGGAAAAAGCTGGTAAGACAGGTACAACAAATGCCAATACAGATGGATGGTTCATTGGATATACACCAGAGCTATTGGCAGGCACTTGGGTAGGTTGTGAAGACCCGTTCATTCCAATTTATACTAGCAATAGTGGTGGTGCTGAAATGTCGGCGCCTAAATGGGGCTTGTATATGAGCAATGTGTATGCAGACAAACGTTTGAATTATGGCAAGGTGACTACATTTGAGCAACCAGCCGCTTTGAAAAACGATCCAATTTACGCAGAGCAAAACTTCGCGAACATCGCTACCAGTGGAGATAGTTTGGATGCCGACATCAGTAATGGTGGAGGTGCTGATGATTTTTTAGGAAACGATATGACAGATGAAATGCTTGATGATAAGACGAAGAAAGAGGTTAAAGATACTGCGAAGAAAAAGGCACCGGTGAAGAAGGTGAGTGAGTATTGAAAATAGATTCTGGGTTCTGGATACTAGATTCTGGATACTAGGTTCTTGATCTGCATTATATAATTCAACATCTCTTTAATTAGGCATTGCTGTTAAGTTGGTAAATATCAAGTATCCAGCATCTAGGATCCAACATCCAGCTTCCAGCTTCCAGCATCCAGCATCCAGCATCTAGCTTCCCACTTTTCTTCCCAAAATCTTCAAACTACAACTCTTCCCATCAAGGACAGCCACATCAGGCAAATGTCCCCATTCTTCGAAACCTGCTTTTTTTACTAGAGTAATACTTGGTGTATTTTGTTCAAAAATGAAACCCAATAAAGTATGAATTTGTAAAGTTGGACTTTGTTGAATCGCGTAGTTCAGAATTTGTAAACCATAACCTTTGCTTCTGAAATTTTCATCAAGGTACATACTGAATTCAGCTGTTCCGGAGTAAGCTGGACGGCCATAGAAATTTTTAAAACTAGCCCATCCAATAATTTCATTGTTTTCGGTTTCAAATATCCAAATCGGTCGGGTAGGCGTATGGGAAAGAAACCATTCTGTTTTATTAGCAACTGATGACGGCTCAATATCCGCAGTTACCATTCTTCCGGGAATGATGGAATTGTAAATGGAAACTATAGTGGGGAGATCTCCTATGGAGGCGTTTCGTATTTGCATATAGCTTATGTAGTTTGGAGCTAGTATTTATGTGGGGGGATTGAGAATTGTGGAATTAGGAATGGGGGTTGAATCAAATCACTAATTCCCTACTAATTACTAATACCCAATTACTAATCCCCAATTACTAATCCCTAATCACTAATCCCCAATTACTAATTCCCAATTCCTAAATAGCATTACGCAACCGCCTTACCCACCAAAGCAGCAGCTTCGCTCAATAAGATAGCGCTTTGAACTTTCAATCCGCTTTCGTCGATGAGTTTTTTTGCTACATCAGCATTGGTACCTTGTAAACGAACGATGATAGGAATTTCGATGTTGCCGATACTTTTGTAGGCATCAATAACGCCTTGTGCAACACGATCGCAACGAACGATTCCTCCGAAGATATTGATAAGAATAGCTTTTACTTTTGGATCCTTCATGATGATTCTGAAACCTGCTTCAACAGTTGTTGCATTAGCAGTACCACCTACATCAAGGAAATTGGCAGGTTCGCCACCAGATAATTTAATCATATCCATAGTTGCCATAGCCAAACCTGCACCATTTACCATACATCCCACATTGCCATCTAATTTCACAAAATTCAAATTGAATTTACCTGCTTCTACTTCTGTAGGATCTTCTTCAGAAATATCTCTTAATGAAGCAACTTCAGGATGACGCATTAAGGCATTGTCATCAATGTTCATTTTACAGTCTACAGCAATGATTTTGTCGTCGCTAGTTTTGAACAAAGGATTTATTTCTAACATACCGCAATCCAAATCAACATAAGCGTTGTAAAGATTGGTTACGAATTTTACGCAATTTTTGAAAGCATCACCACTTAGTCCAAGATTGAAAGCTATTTTTCTAGCCTGAAAACCTTCTAATTTACCACCTGGGTGAACAAATTCTTTGTATATTTTTTCTGGAGTATCATGCGCCACATCTTCAATGTTCATTCCACCTTCAGTGCTGTACATTACTACATTCATACAGCTGCTTCTATCCATTAATATAGCTAAATAGAATTCTTTTACAGGATTTGGACCTTCATAATAAACATCTTGAGCTACCAATACTTTACTTACGAGTTTACCTTCTGGACCAGTTTGTATGGTTACCAACGTGCCACCAAGAATATTATCAGCAATTTTCACCACGTCTTCCATGCTTTTACCAACGGCAACGCCTCTTTGCTCTTTACCAACAATTGAACCTTTACCACGACCACCAGCATGAATTTGAGCCTTCACCACTGCGAATTTGCTACCAAATTGTGTATGAATCTGGCGATAAGCCTCTTCTGCTTCAGTTGCAGTGCTGCAGGCAATTCCTTCCTGTACAGGTACATTGAATTTTTTTAATAATTCTTTAGCTTGGTATTCGTGTAAGTTCATTTGTTGAAAATTTTTGCGAAGATAAGGAATGAATAGAAATTTAAAAAAGGTTTCGGAGGTTTAAGGGTTTAAGGGTTCAAAAGGTTTAATAAGTTCAAAAGGTTCAATAAGTTCATTTCAATACCAAAATTATCAAATAGACCAATTGTCCAATTATCAAATTATCTTTGCCGCTGTTCATGAAAAAAACGGTTGTCTTCATAATTCTAATATTGGTAGCATCGGCTTCATTTTCTCAGATTACTCCGAGGAGACCGGTTATCATTGATGAAGGGAATGCCCCTCAACCTACTACCAATAATTCGGGACAGTCAGTTGTAAATACCGGAAATCAACCTGCAAATACGGACACCATTGGTTTTGAGCATCGTGATGACGCCAAAGATTCGATCAGCATTAGTTATAAAATTCTCGATTCCACTAGAAAATGTTTTCTTGATTCCAGCATTAATGATTTTAGCACCTATTATTCGGTGCCTTCTAATTATTTATATCTAGGAAATAATGGTGCCGCTGCAACTTCTTTGATTTTTCAGCCGTTTAATAAAGCAGGATTTGATGCTGGTTTTCATGCCTATGACATTTATAAATATACAATAGAGGAAACTCGTTTTTACAAAACATCCAGGCCATTTACCACTTTGAATTATCAGTTGGCATCCGGAAAAGAACAAATGTTAAAAGCCGGACATACCCAAAATCCCAAGCCCAATCTCAATTGGGGTTTTGATTACAAACTCATCAATTCACCTGGTTTTTTCATCACTCAAAATACCAATCACAATGCTTACCGTGTTTTTTCTTCTTATCAAGGGAAAAGAAAACGATATAATTTATGGTTGAGTTTGGTAGGCAATAACATAAGAGGTTCGGAGAATGGAGGCATCGAAAATGCTGATTATCTTTCTGATCCTAATCGCAAAGACAGATTCAGCGTTCCTGTTAATTTAGGCAATAATGCTGCGTATCGAAACAATCCTTTTGTTACAACGGTGCTTACCGGAAATTCTTACAGAGATTTCAATTTTTTTCTCAGACAAAGTTATGATTTGGGCAAGCGCGATTCTATTGCGATTAATGATTCTACCACAGAATATTTGTTCTACCCGAAATTAAGAATTCAATATACTTTCACAGGAAGTAAAGCCACTTATCGTTTCAGTGATATTCTTGCTGATTCCACTAGATATGCCGATTGGTATGGAATTCAATTAGGTAAGCCTTTAGATACATTCGCCGTTCAGGAAAAATGGTCAATAATAAAAAACGATGTCAGTTTGATTCAGTTTCCGGATACGAAAAACAATGCACAGTTTTTTCTTGCAGGTGTTACGCTTCAAAATATCAATGGGACATTTACCAACAGTGAATCGAGTTTCTACAACCTTTTCGTACATGGCGAATATCGCAATCGCACTCGAAATAAATTATGGGACATGTTGCTGAAAGGGGAGTTGTATGCCAAAGGTTTGAATGAAGGCGATTATAATATTTTGGCAAGTTTAAGCAGAGCCCTTAATAAAAAATCTGGAAGCATCAATTTGTTCTTTAATAATGTGAGTCGTACGCCATCATTTATTTTTGATGAAAGATCTTCTTTTAATCCCGGAAACACCGTTGATTTCAGTAAAGAGAACATTACTTCTTTTGGAGCTGAATTGTTTACCCGTTTTATTCACCTCAGTTTTAAAAATCATTTGTACATCAATTACAGTTATTTTAAAAATTATACTACAACAGCTCAATTTGATAATCCTATTAATGTTATTCAGGCAACTGCTTCTAAGAAATTCAAATTGTCTAAGAAATGGAATTGGTACACCGAAGCCACTGTGCAACAAACAGACAACTCTTCACCTATTCGAGTACCCTTGTTATACACCCGTAACAGAATCGCTTTTGAAGGTTTGTTTTTTAAGAATTTGAATTTGTCTACTGGTTTGGAATTCCGATATTTTACACCATACAAAAGTTATGGCTATTCATCGATTACTGGACAGTTTGTGCCTCAGGATACTTTTACTTTAAAAAACCTTCCGGATATTACAGCTTATGTGGATTTTAGAATTAAGGGATTTTCAGCGTTTATCAGAGCAGAGAATTTAAACACCATGAGCTTCAATCAGGGGTTTGGGTTTACGAATAATAATTTTGCGGCACCATTGTATCCCACACAAGGATTTATTTTTAGGCTTGGAATTAGGTGGTGGTTTGTGAATTGAGGTTTGGGATAACCACGAATTGACGAATTGGTTTCATGAAAAGCTCGCAATGAGGCTAAGTCGCAATGATTATATTTTATGATTTTCCTTCGGAAATTTTTAGTTAGCCACGAATTCACGAATTATTTTTCACCGCAGAGCATGGAGAAAGAAAGTTTTCGCAGAGATTAGTATTTACATGAGATAATGAAAATTTGATTTCCTAAATCCAACTTTTACATTGGATATTTTACATTCATTATTTTACATTAATTCATGACTGTTTGAAATAGTGGGGTAACATTAACACTACCATCCCTTTTTTCTCTAAAAAAACTAGCATTCTTTTCAATTAGTGTCTACCTTTACGCTGTGAAAAAAATATTACTCTCGATATTGACTTTCTTCTACTTGATGCTGTCCACAGGATTTTCTGTGGAATTGCATTATTGTATGGGGAAATTTACCGGCATCGATTTTCACAATTCACAAAATGAGAAATGTGCTCGCTGTGGCATGACCGAAAAGAAAGGTGGTTGTTGCAATGATGAAGTAAAGTTTTTTAAGCTAGCCGACAATTTTAAAAACAATAATACTAATTACAACTACATAGAGTATAAAGCTATCGCGCTGCCAATTCAATTGGAGATTCCTTCTGCAACGTCTTATGTAGCTTTCATTTCAATTCCTCAATTACCTGTAAAGTCTGAACACTACGGTCCTCCGCTATTTGTTAGAAACAGGGTTTTCAGAATTTAGCATATCACCTACTCAATTATTTTTTTCAATCAGTTGAAATACTGATAGACTTTCTATTTATTTATTCAAACCAAAAATCAATCAAAATGAAAATCATGTCATTTATTGCCGTGTTATTAATCGGCTCGTTATTTACGAACACCACCTTTGCACAAGCACAAGCTTCAGTTAAAGAAAATATCAAAGTTTGGGGCAACTGTGGTATGTGTAAAAAGAAAATCGAAAAAGCTGCAAAATCAGCAGGCGCAGAAACTGCAGTATGGGACGTAGATTCGCATATGTTGGCATTGGAATTTACAACTGATAAAACCAATACAATGAAAATCCAGGAAGCCATTGCAAAAGTGGGTTATGATACACAAGATGTAACTGGAGACGATAAGGCTTACGATAAATTACATGGCTGTTGCAAATACGATCGTAAAGAAACGGCGGCTGTAAAAAAGGATAATTAATTGTTGAATAACAATTAGATTTTACCAGTTGTTATTCAAATTAAAAATTAAAAATTCAAAAGTAAAAAAGCTTGCCCCGACAACTCGGGGTAAAAAATGATGAATACTCGTTTTTGAATTTTTACTTTTGAATTTTGACTTAAATATTATCTCATGAAAAAAATACTCATTGCTTTCGCATTTTTATTTTTTATAAAAGCAGAAGCCCAAGTGACGAAAGTTAATTTACAAGCAAGTGGACTCACCTGCAGCATGTGCAGCAACGCGATCAACAAATCTCTTAAATCATTGGATATTGTTGAAAATGTAAAACCCAATGTTTCAGCGTCATCATTTGAGATTACGTTTAAATCTGGCTCATCTGTTGATTTTGACTTGCTGAAAAAAAAGGTAGAAGATGCCGGATTTTTTGTGGCTTCAATGATAGTTACATTGAATGTAAATCAAGTTGAAGTAAGCAATGATGCACATGTTGATATTGATGGCAAAATGTTTCATTTCTTGAATACAGATAAAAAACAACTCAACGGCGAAACCAGTTTTAAAATACTAGATAAAGGTTTTGTATCTGCAAAGGAGTTTAAGAAAAATTCGAAATTGACATCAATGGCTTGCTATCAAACCGGATATATGGGTGCATGTTGTAAAGACAAAAGCAACAAGTCCGGAACCCGAATTTATCACGTTACGATTTCATAAACCGATGCCATGAAGAAATTGATTTTGTTTTTATTCCTTTTTTGTTCTTGCTATATTCAATTATCTGCTCAGGAATTGTTTAGTTATACAGAGCCGGCAAGTAATATGGCGAAGGGTACATTGGGATTTAGGTTGAATTCAACTTTGATGAAAGATGAAGATGAGCTTAAAAATAATTTACACATCATACCCGAGGTGATGATGGGATTTTCAAAAAAATGGATGCTTCATCTGGATGGTTTTTTATCAGACAGAAATAATACTTTAATTGCAGAAGGTGGGGCATTATATCTAAAATACAGATTTTACAGCATTGATGAAGTGCACAGCCATTTTAGATTAGCAGCTTTCAGTAGGGTTTCAATAAATAACAGCGACATACATCAGGAAGCCATTGATTTGAATGGCCATAATTCCGGGTATGAATTGGGATTTATCGCCACCAAGCTAGAACACAAAGTGGCATTGTCTACTTCATTTTCTTTGGTTCATGGTTGGGATAATAAAAATAAAATCAATTATCGTTTCTCGAATAACAATCGGGATGCTATAAATTATACCTTCTCTATCGGTAAATTATTTTTACCCAAAACTTATAAGGATTACAACCAAACCAACATGAATGGTATGCTGGAAATGCTTTGCCAAACAAATATCAATACCGGTAAAACTTATGTTGATGCAGCTCCTGTTCTACAATTTATTTTTCTAAGTAAAATGCGTGCAGATATCAGTTATCGATTTCCATTGAGCAATGATTTGTATCGTTCGGCTTCGAAGGGATTTTTATTGAGGTTGGAATATAATGTGTTTAATGCGATAAGGTGAGGGGCTGGGTACTAGATGCTGGATACTAGATCATAGATACTTGATACTGGATAGGTTCAAAAGTTCAATAGGTTTAATTCGTTCAATATTCGATTCTCAGCAATGTCTCCTAAAAGGGAAGTTGCGTATTTAAACAAGAAAGCGGTATTTCGCTCTGAGTCATTCGTGAATTCGTGGTTATCCCAACAAAACATAATCAACTTCCCCCTTTGGGGGATAGAGGGGGCTCCTCAAAATACGCTATCGTTCCACCTACCCAAGTTTTCCCTTCATTATACCTCGTTCCAATCATTTTTCCTTTGCTGAGTCGGGCTAGGTTGTGGACGGCTTTGGGCCTTGACCATTCTTTCTTTTTAAAATAGAATAGCCTTACTTCAAGTTTTGCCGGTTCGTCTAGAGTTTTAATAACATCGGCATAATCAACTTTACGTTGTAAGATCCAGTTTTCAGGATCAGGGATGCTGTCGATGATTTGCTGAGTTACGTCTATCACTACGCCCATACCAGCGTAAGAGAAAAGTGGTTTTAAAACATATTCCTCCAAGGGTAAAGGAGTGGTTATTTCATTAAGGAAGAAAGTTTTTGGCACATATTCGCTGTCGATAAATGGTAAAGCAAACTTGCTGATGCGGTAATACCAGTTAGGGTGGGGAATCCATTTTACGTCAAATTCCTGATTCAGGTCTACCGTGTTTTGAAGGTTTTCTTTTTTCAAATCATCAAAAATGATGCGATTGAAAATGCGTTTTATTTTTATTTTGATACCATCATTTTTGTAAAAAAGTTCATTTCCTTCGGCGATGAGTTTGGTCAGACAAACTGTTTTGATACCCAATAATTTTTCGGTACAAGCAAAATCAATTCGGGTTTTTTGTTGTTCGGGAAACAGCTCGAGTAAAATCACCTGCTCCGGATTTTCATTGCCAAGAATAATGTCTTTCAAAAGTTGAAGATAGGAATCGGGAGCATAACCGTTTAGGTAGGAACTATAATTTTCGTGTATTTGAATTTGCTCTTTATAAATTAAATCGGAAAAATATTGATAACAAAATAAAGAAGGAAAACCTTGGATTTCAATTAATTGAGGATTATAATCTCCATTTTTATTTTTGCAAATTCCAAAGTCAAAAACCATCATTTCTGGAAATTCATTTTCACCTGGAATGGTTAAGAAATCCGGAATGCTGCTTTCGGTTATTGATTTAAAATGCTCGTTGTTGAGAGCATCGATAATGTCTTCGCCGGCTTGAAGCATTTTGTTTTTCAAATCAGCAGGAATGAAAACAGGCGTTTCGGCCACCCTAAAATCCAGTTGTTCGGGAGCTAATTTTTTTATGGCTTCAAGAATTTGATGATACTGTTCTTGAGAAAATTGCTCATTATATGATTGTCGTAATTCCGGCTGCATTTTCTATTGATGAGTTGGTAAAGCAATTTTATTTTGAATGGCTGCAGTCAGAAAATTGGGCAAAATGCAAGCGTAGGTATTTTTTATTTTTCCCGGGTCATGAAGCTGCTCAACCATAGATTGCCACTTTTGTTCTCCGTGGTTTTCGATGACGGTTTTTTTCTTTTCTTCCGTGTGAAGGTATTCAATCATGCCAATGGCATCGGCTTCAGGATGAAATTGGGTACCAAACATGAATTCATTAAATCGTATCGCCATCAAAGCGCGTTCATAAGGTACATGCGGACGGGCTTTTTCAATCGCCAATATGGTCGCGCCTATTTCATTTAAATGCGTCAAATTGGGTTGGATTACTTGATAATCCCTGCTGTCAACGGCATAAAAGGGGTCGTTAAGTCCTTTGAAAATATGTTCGTGATGTGCGGCTGGTAAAAAATGAACCGGAAACACACCAAAGGCTTGACTTTTTCTATTGATGACTTTACCGGCCTTAAAAAATCGGCAAGCCAATTGAAAAGAATGGCAAATAAAAAACACATGCTTTTTTACAGGGTTATTCTTGTCATTATTGTAATCGATTACCTGTTGCAGCCAATTGAAATATAAATTTTCCCATTCTGAATTTTCGCTTTCTAAAGGACTTCCCGGTCCGCCACTTGAAATGTAAATATCAAAATCTAGTCCCGGAACTTCATTCGCAAGCCTAACTTCAAATTCAGAAACACGGCAGGCAAGCTGATTTTTTTCTTCAAATTCCAGTATGGTTTGACGAATGCCTCTCATGCCCTGATTGGAAGTGCAGGCATATAAATCGAGAATGGCAATGCGGAGTTGTTGCTTTTCTGTTGACATGAGGGTGCTAATGTAGGATTATTTTTGGGTTTGGGAATGGTTCTTGGTTGGTTTAAGGGTTTAAGCCGCTATGCTGGTTTAATGGTTTAAGGTTCCTAACCACAAACAACAAACCAAAAACAAAAAACAGCAAACAAAAAAACGGATTTAGAAGTTTGTTGTATGTGGTTTATTGTTTTTGTTTGGCGTTTATTTGTCTAATTTCGCAACAATATTATGAAGACAAAAACTTTAAAGAAAGACAAAGTCAATATCATCACCCTCGGATGCAGTAAAAATATGGTCGATAGTGAGGTATTGAGCGGACAATTACTGGCCAATGAAATTGAAACCGTGCATGAAAGTGGGAAGAAAGATCACAATATCGTGATCATCAACACTTGTGGTTTCATTGAAAAAGCAAAAGAAGAAAGTATCAATACCATTTTGGATCATGTGGAGTTGAAGAAAAAGGGCAAGCTCGACAAGGTATTTGTGACCGGTTGTCTCAGCGAGCGGTATAAATCAAATCTTGAAGAAGAAATTCCTGAGGTAGATGGTTATTTCGGAACGATGGAGTTGCCTTTGATATTGAAGCAATTCGAGGCAGATTATAAAGGTGAATTGATTGGGGAAAGGTTGTTGAGTACGCCTCAGCATTATGCGTATATGAAAATCAGTGAGGGTTGTAATCGCACTTGTTCATTTTGTGCGATCCCATTAATGAGGGGAAAGCATGTCAGCAGAACCATTGAATCTATTGTAGATGAGGCGAAATCTTTGGTAAGACGAGGCGTGAAAGAGGTGATGTTGATTGCACAGGAATTGACTTATTATGGATTGGATATTTATAAGCAAAGAGAATTGCCTAAATTATTGCACGCCTTGGCTGATGTAGAAGGATTGGAATGGATTCGTTTGCATTATGCTTATCCTTCAAAATTCCCAATGGAGATTATCGATGTGATGAAGGAAAGAAAGAATATCTGTAATTATCTGGATATGCCTTTACAGCATGCTTCTAATAATATGCTCAAAGCCATGAAGCGTCAAATTACCCGTGAGGAAATGGAAGAGTTGGTCACTGAAATTAGAAGTCGCATCCCGAATATTTGCTTGCGAACCACTTTAATTACTGGTTTTCCCTGTGAAACCAGAGATGATGTGGAAGAATTGAAGGCATTTTTACAAAAAATGCGTTTCGACAGGGTGGGAATTTTTACTTACAGTCATGAGGAACAAACTAGTGCTCATGATTTAGT
>CALPIT020000036.1 GCA_943323705.2 Streptomyces griseus | reverse complement strand
TTGAATTTTTCAATGTGCTTTTTGGAAAAAAGTAATATTGCAATATCGCAATATTACGTCCGTGGCCTCGACATGGCCAAATATTTCAACTGAATTTTATTTACATCCCTCTGAAGTTTATTTAGTATATAATCACTCCCTTTACCAGCTATGTAAATGGAGAGGAGGTGTATGGAGAGAGAAAGAAGTAAACAATAACGTTTAAAGGAAAATTGTTGAATTTTTCAATGTGCTTTTTGGAAAAAAGTAATATTGCAATATCGCAATATTACGTCCGTGGCCTCGACATGGCCAAATATTTCAACTGAATTTTATTTACATCCCTCTGAAGTTTATTTAGTGTATAACCACTCCCTTTACCAGCTATGTAAATAGAGAGGAGGTGTATGGAGAGAGAAAGAAGTAAACAAAAGTTTTAAAGGAAAATTGTTGAATTTTTCAATGTGCTTTTTGGCAAAAAGTAATATTGCGATATTGCGATATTGCAATATTGCAATATTACGTCCGTGGCCTCAACATAGCCAAATATTTCAACTGAATTTTATTTACTACCCATTAAAGTTTCTTCACTCTATCATCTCTTTCTTCTATAAACTATATTTATTTTACCTTTGCGACTTTACAAAACTTACATCCTTAAACAAGCAATGTTTTTTTGACAACATTCAAAATACATTACTAAACAAACATCTGCTATTTTTTACCAGGCAATGTTATAAAGTCTTAATTAAAAATGAAATTACAAGATCAACTCCTCACCCGAAGTGAAAATAAATGCGAAATATGTAATGCTGAAAGCGAAATTCAAATTTACGAAGTGCCATATGCCAAATACAATGATGAAGATGGGTGTTTCATGATTTGCAAAAAATGTCTGGCACAAATTGATAAAAAAGAAGAGCTAGATAGTAAGCATTGGACTTGCTTAACAACTGCTATGTGGAGTGAATTGCCAGGTGTGCAGGTCGTTACTTGGAGAATGTTGAACAGATTGAAAGAAGAAAGTTGGGCTGCTGACAATCTAGACATGATGTATCTCGATGACGAAAGATTAGCATGGGCAAAAGCTACCGGAGATCATGAAAATGGCTCTTCTGTTGATTTACACCGCGATGCAAATGGACATCAATTGCAAAATGGTGATTCGGTTGTACTAACAAAATCATTAGATGTAAAAGGTTCAACCCTAAATGCAAAAATGGGAACTGTTGTAAAAAATATCCGCTTGGTTGATGAAAATACCGAACAAATAGAAGGTAAGATTGAAGGTCAGCTGATTGTGATATTGACGAAATATGTGAGAAAGCAGGGGTAGGGGGATATGATAGATTCTAGATACTGGATTCTAGATACTGGATAAGTTAGAGAAGCTAGTTAGAGTTGTAGGGTATCAGTTTGCAATAAATTCTGAATATATCAAATAACAAACACAGGCTAAAATTGTAACGACAACAATTGTAATGCCTATATAATCTAGTTTTGAAAATCCGTGATTTGATTTTTGTTTATTTCTGAACTTCATCATAGGTCTTTTATTAAATAATGCCTCTTTCTTTTAAGTCTGACATTGACTTATTAATATCAGTATTTGATTTAAGCCTGATATTTTTTCTGTGGGTATAGATGGTAGCAATGCTGCAGTTGAGTTGACTAGCCATTTCCTTAATAGTATAACCTTCGCTGATTAGTCTTAATACTTCTACTTCTTTATTTGAAAAAATGATGTTATTGCTTTTCATCATTTGCTTTGGATTCCCTTGTTTTGTGAAGACCATTTTATTGTCAACAATGATGTAAAGCAACGGCACACCATCTTTTTTTAAATGGGTGATGTCAACCATTCTGCCTTTGTTTATTTTGGGAAAGCCATCTTCTTCAAAATGAACCGGTGAGTACTGACTCAAAATTCTCTTTTTTTCTCCTGTTTTTGTTTTGATGTTGTATTCGAGGTTAAGGGATATAATTTCAGCTTTTCTATGATTTTTGCAAACCTGAAACGACTCTTCAGTTAATTCGCTTACTACAACCAAGTGTTCATCAATAACTATCTTAAAGATAAAATCTACCGGATCACCGAATACGATTTCATTATTATGATAACCTGTAATTTCTTTTATCGCTTCGTCAAAATACGTGAAGTAACCATTTCCAATGTCATAAATAAATCGTGCACTTGTTCCAATTGGATAAAACTCCTCGGGCAAATTCATACTCAAATCAAAAGTGAGTGTACCGTCTTTTGAATCTTTTGTATGATTTGCATTCAATATAGCAGAACTGATAATGTTTTTTATACTTTCCTTTTTGTAACCCATCGTTAGTTTAATACGAATTGAAAAATTGAATTATTTAAAATCAAACAAGTAATGATAAAAACACAAAACATATCTATTTTATAAATAAGCCTACAAAAATATATTAATTGTTTATATGTATAATACCTAAAATTGGTAGTGTAAATCCATTTTACTAAGTATTACTACTTACGATAAGTATAAACACTTAGCCAAATGGATGTTTTGTTCAATAATTTAGGTAGATATAATTCTGTTTATTAAATATAAATTTGTCCTCCGATTTAAAAAAATAACATATTTATTAGGATTTCTTCAAACTATTGATAGTTTAAAAACTCCGAGAAATAATAAAAGACATTTCAAAAAGTGGAAATCATCTTTCAAAACTTAGAAAATGGAGTAAAAAAAGATGTTCTGGAATTTTCAAGTGAAAACCTGGTAAAAATTATTTGAAAGTCGTTTACGAATCCAATTCTATAAAAAATTTCTCTATCTCCCCCCAAGAAACAACCTAGTTATTTACAAAACTTTTTTAGTATTTGTAAATCGCTTTTTAACTGACAATCCAAAATCTATCAAAAATTAATACCCGTATTTATAAGTCAAATTATTGGGCTATTCCGGTAATATATTTCAATCAATAAAATCAAACACCATGAATCTAAAGTTTACAAAAAAGAACGGAGCTATTGTTAAGAATTTGCTTTTTGTTCTATTTACAACACTTTTTTCATTTACAGCTCTTGCTCAAACTACAAGATATGTAAATGATAACAGTACAACAGGTGACATTTACACTACAGCTGTGGGTGCATCTGGAAATGCAGGTACCTCATCTGCACCTTACGCAACAATTGTTGCAGCGATTGCAGCATCAACTGCAGGGGACATTATTTACGTAGATGCTGGTACTTATACAGCACAAGCTATAACTGTAAATAAGCGAATTGATATACGAGGTTCTGGTGCTACTACTATTATTCAGAATTCCGGCGGCACCATCTTTACTTTCACAGCCGCAGGCTCAGGAGCATCCTCTTCAAGTAGAACATACCTTAGAAAGGTTAAATTAAGTGGTGCTACTAAAGGGATTTATGCTACTGAGTCGATGAACTATCTAACTTTGGACAGTGTAATTATTGATGGTCTTACTAGTTATGCTATTCATTTAAATAATAATACAACTACTGCAATTAGTGACTGGGTTATTTCAAACTGTACCTTCAATGCTAATAACTCCGGTTTTTACGGTGCGACAGCATCAAATATTAATGGATTGAATATTACTGGTTCTACATTTACGAACCAGGTAGCAAACGGAATTTCTATTTATTGTAGTAGTTCAAGCCCTGGTGGATGTGCTAATCTTTCAATTACGAATAATACTTTTACAAGTAATGGTAATGCAACTAACAACACTGCTGCGCTTTATATTGAAAAGGCTTCTAGTGCTTCCATTACAGGTAATACCATGACTAATAATGGGACTTCTGCAAATTCACGTGGCATCATCTTAAACACGAAATATGCCAATTACTCAGGTGTAACTATATCAAACAATGCATTTAGCGAAACCAGAGGATTAGTAACCAGTGGTTATGGTATTCAAGCTGCAGGAAGAAATGATGCGCCATCTTATAGCACAATACCTGCATCACTTGCTAACTTAACAATTTCCAATAACGAATTTTCAGGTTTTTTTCTAGGCATTTCACTTGAAAATAATGTAATTCGTTCTTCTGCAACTATTACAAATAATAAATTACAAAATTGTGTTATTGGCTTTAGTACTTCCGGTTCTACTACAGGGTCCACAACGACAATTTCAAGTAATAGTTTCACAGGGGCAACTTATATTCTTAGTAATCCCGATTCAGCACGTAGTTCGCTTACTGCAACATGTAATTATTTAGGTACAGTAGTTGCTAACGATATTCCTTCAAAAATATACGGAACTAATATTACTTATAGTCCATGGCTTACTAGCGGTACTGATAATGATGTCGCAATTGGATTTCAGCCAGTAACGGGAGCTTGCAATGGTACTCCTGTAGTATCGTCACTTACTGCAAGAACAAACGTCTCTTGTTATGGTGGCAATAGTGGTTCTATTGACATTACCGTTACAGATGGAGTGTCGCCTTATACTTATTTATGGAGTAATGGAGCCACTACGCAGGACGTCAGTGGTTTAGCTGCGGGCGATTATTCTGTAATAATTACAGATGTTAATGGATCTAAATCCAATTTGAATGTAACAATTACTCAACCTTCAGCCATCATAGGAATTGAAACTACAACAATATGCTCAAGCGAAGTTCCTTATACATGGAATGGTAGTCAATATTCTACAGCAGGAACATATTCTTACACAACTACCGCAGCTAATGGATGTGATTCAATAGTTAATTTAATTTTGAGTATCACAACATCAACTAGCAACACAACAACTGCGTCTAATTGTGATAGTTATGTTTGGACTGTTGATGGTCAAACTTACACTACCAGTGGAACATACTCTTTTGTTAGTGGTTGTAATACAGAGTACTTAGATTTAACCATCACTTCATCTTCAAGCAACACAACAACAGCTGCAGCTTGTTTATCTTATACATGGTCTGTGAATGGTCAAACTTACACTACCAGTGGAACATACTCTTTTGTTAGTAGTTGTAATACCGAAATTTTGAATTTGACCATTAATACTACAACTTCAAGTTCAACTAGTGTTACCATCTGTGCAAGCAATGCTCCATATTCATGGAATGGAGGAAGTTACAGTACTGCAGGAACCTATAGTTATACAACAACCAATGCTGCAGGTTGTGATTCAACAGCTACGTTAATACTAACCGTTAGCTCTTTCCTTCCAAATCCTGCTGCAAATGTTACGCAACCTACTTGTGCTTCTGCTACAGGAACGATTACTGTAACATCACCAACAGGTTCAGGTTTACAATACAGTATAGGTGGTGCATTTCAATCATCAACTTCGTTCAGTGGTGTTGTTCCGGCTACTTACACATTGAGAGTACAAAACACTTCAGGCTGTACTTCTGAACAGAATACATCAGTTACTGTAAATCCTCAACCAATTGTGCCTGGTGTAACTACAGTTATCGGTCAGATTAATGTATGTAATGTGGTAGGCACCAACAATACGACAAGTTATACTGCCAGTGCGTCTGGAGCCATATCTTACACATGGACATTGCCTTCGAATACGGTATTGGTATCTGGTCAGGGTACAGCGACAATCAGTGTTCAATTCTTAGCAGGATTTACAGCGCAAGCGAACAAGATAATTCGAGTAGTAGCGAGTTCAGTATGTGGATCTAATGCACCGAAGTCATACCAATTGTCAGCACAGTATCCTACAACGCCACAAACAATAGTGGCATCAACTTCAAATGTTTGTCCAAGCATTGGATCGAGTGTGTTGATTACTTACAGAGTGCCAAAAGTACGTGGTGCGGCTTCATACATATGGACCGCTCAGTCAGGTACAACAACGATTGCACATCCAAATGGACTTGGTGAAAATGACACCTTGATAACGGTGGCTTTTGCCAATAACTTCACATCAAGCAGTGTATCGGTACAATCTACAAATGATTGCGGTACCAGTGCGGTGAGAAGTATCTTGGTAACACGTGCCAATCCAACCTCTCCAGGTATAATCAGTGGTCCAAAGAATGTATGTGAATACTCTGGCCCTAATGGAATAGATGCGGTGTATTCATTAAATGCGGTATCGACAGTTAATACCTATACATGGACTTTGCCTTCAGGCGCAACGAATATTATCGGTCAGGGTACAAGTTCGATCAGCTTTAGATATCCTGCTGGTTACACGGGAGGTTCTATATCAGTAATAGCGACGAACGGTTGTGGGTCAAGTGCTGCAAGAACATTTAGTGTATCAAGATTGTTGCCATCTACTCCAGGAAGTATAGATGTAATCAATACATCAGCTTGTCCAAACAGAGAATATAGTTATTCAGTTGCAACAATGCCAACCAACACAGTGTCGTTAGAGTGGACAGTTCCAACTGGAGGTCAGATTGTTAGTGGTCAAGGAACAAGAAGTATAACGGTGAGTTATAATTTAGGCGCAATAGATGGAAAGGTTTCAGTAAGAGGAATCAATAACTGCGGAGTTAGTAGCTTCAAGACCTCAACTGTGAGACTGTCTCCTTGTCCTGCAGGACCAATGGCGCCAATGACTAAAGCTTTACCAATAGTTGCCAATGATCCAATGGAAGTGAAAGTATTTCCGAATCCAACTACCAGCAACTTCAGCTTGCAAGTGATTACAGCCGATCAGCAAGAAGTGGTGGTAAGAATCCTGGATGTTCAGGGCAGATTCATCAAGTCGGTTAAGGTTGCTCCTTATCAAACATTGAGCATCGGTTCTGAATTGAAAACAGGTTCATACATGATAGAAGTGAAACAAGGGAATAGTGTGAAGACAACAAGAGTGGTGAAATATTAAGATGATTTGAGTTTTCATTCATAAATTATTCAACCGATGCACAGAGGCCATCTCAGAAATGAGATGGCCTCTGTTTTATAAAACTCTTTTAATGAAGAAAGCTAGCAGTAACTGAATTATTAAAAAATCCGCTGCATTTTTTAACAGGAGTACAAATCAATTCAAACTTGTGATGAAGATGTCATAAAGGGCATCAAAATATTTTTTTGTGGGGAAGTAAAAATTATCGGGCTTAATGTATTTCAATTGTTTTTTAGCTTCAGTTTTTCTTCCCATATTTACGAGCGCTAAACCTTTGTATAGATACAATTGACCATAATAGCCTTTCCAAATAAATTCATTGTGTTGTTTAAAATCCGTTAAAGCAATTGAGCTTAGTTTCAGCAGTTCTTCATAAGCTTTAATTTGCCAGAAACCATCACAGGCAAAATAATGAAACCCCGGAAACTCTTTGAAAAGGCCCGATTCATTCCTGGGCATTTTAGTTTCTAATTTGAAAATGTCATGTGTGATTTTTTTGACATCAGGGTTATTGAAATGATTATTGGCTATGAGTTGAACCTGATAAAATCTTCCTAAAACAAAAGGATGAAGCTTTTTCGTTTTATCAAAAAGCATGGATATCGTTTCCCATTTATTTTTCATTCCTTTTATATTGTTATTGAAGAACTCTTTGAGGAATAAAATGCAGTTAGCAAATATTTTTCCTTCGTATGATTTCTCATGCAAAAGATATTCTTCATACCCTTTATATTGAATGGTATTGAGGATTTCATAATCAGGAAACAAGTCAAAATAAAATCTTCTGCCATTTTCATTTTTCGCCAACGTTTCTATTACCTGTTCTAAAAGTGCCAAATCGTTTTTGAGTTGCAAGGCGATCGTCCTGCAAGCAGCATGAAATGTTTTATCGTCTTTATTTATTTTTTCAAAATGAAAGGGTTCGAAAAAATTAGTGATGAAATCAGCAAGACTAAAACCATTTGTTTTTTTATTGAAATGTGCAGCATATTGTTTTAATATTTTAACAGTATCGTAAGATGGAGCGAATTCACTTTTAGTGAAACCAAAGAAACGCTTTAGGGTAGTCGCTGAAATGTATTCACCAGTTACTTTAAATACATGAGATGATAATTTCTTACAGTCAACCGCATTGTGGATCGCTATTTCCCCTTGAGATTTTATTGTAGATATGATAGAACTGATTTCTTCTTTTGAAATCGAATTCGGTTTTCTGGCCATGAAACAAATATAATTGCTAATATTATTATGTGTTATAGTTTTTTAATGGTCATTAATGGACATTAATGACAACGATATTGTGTATACATTTAGACTTCTATAAATGGTTATAAAGCTAATGGGCTGATTCTGGAAAAGAGTCAGCCTTTTTTATTGATTTTACAACATAAAACACTGTTTTAATTGACATCAATATTTTATTTGAACAAAAATATTACTGAAAATCAATTTGTTATGAAAGGTCTCCAAAAAATACTTGTCAAAAAGTTGCTGAAAACAAATCAATCACCCTACCTTCGCCATCCAAAAATTAAAATCGCTGCGGGGATAGCTGCAGCCAAATCTAAAAAACAAAAAAATGAGCAAATTACATTTCACCACTAAACATGCGAACGAGGCTACCGTTAAACGCAACTGGTACGTTGTAGACGGTACTAATCAAACCGTTGGTCGTATGTGCGCAAAAATTGCGACTGTTCTCCGTGGTAAGAACAAAGCCTATTACACGCCCCACGTTGATTGTGGCGATTTCGTTGTTGTGATCAACTGCGAAAAAGTAAAATTCACCGGCAATAAAATGCAGGATAAAGAGTACTTGACTTACAGTGGCTACCCAGGTGGTCAAAAAGGTGAAGCGGCTCAAGATTTATTAAAGCGTCGTCCTGAAGTAGTTATCGAAAGAGCTATCAAAGGTATGTTGCCTAAAAACCGTTTAGGTCGTAAGATGTACAAAAAATTATTTGTTTATGCAGGTGCTGAACATCCTCATGGTGCTCAAAAACCAGCTGAACTAACATTCCCAATCATTAAATAATTAACCTGGTATCGGGTTACTGATACTCAATATAAATAAATGGAAAAGCAAAAAAACGCAGTCGGCCGTAGAAAAGAAGCTGTTACCCGTGTTTTCCTTTCAAAAGGTGACGGAAAAATTACAGTTAACGGAAAAGACTATAAAACTTATTTCCCTCTTGTGTATTTACAAAATCAAGTAGAAGCTCCTTTGAAATTGAGCGAACTTACTGGTAAATACGACATCCTTATCAATGCTGCCGGTGGTGGTGTAAAAGGACAAGCAGAAGCAGCAAAATTGGGCATTTCAAGAGCATTGATTGATATAAACCCTGAATTGCGCCCTGTGTTAAAAGCAGCTGGTTTATTAAAACGTGACCCTCGTTCTGTTGAGCGTAAAAAACCAGGTCGCAAGAAAGCAAGAAGAAGCTTCCAGTTCAGCAAGCGTTAATATCATGTTGTTTGTTGTTTATTGTTTGTGGTTTAGTCAACAAAACAATAAACAACAAACAATAAACATTCAATAATAATCATAAAGAAAAGATAAATGGAAAATACATCATTACAACAGCAACTTTTGGAAGCAGGTGTTCACTTCGGTCACTTGAAGAAAAAGTGGAATCCAAAAATGCTTCCTTACATTTTCGCAGAGAAAAAAGGTATTCATATCATCGACTTGAACAAAACAGTTGAAGGTATGCAAGAAGCTGCAGCAGCCATGAAAGCTATCGCTCGCAGTGGTAAAAAAATCATGTTTGTTGCTACAAAGAAACAAGCTAAAGAAATCGTTTCAGAATGCGCTAAGCGTGTAAACATGCCTTACGTGACTGAACGTTGGTTAGGTGGTATGTTGACCAATTTCAATACTGTTCGTAAGAGCGTAAAGAAAATGCAAAGCATCGAAAAATTATTGGGCGACGGAAGCGCAGAAAATCTGACTAAAAAAGAAAGACTGACTTTAACCAGAGATAAAGAAAAAATGGAAAAAGTTTTAGGTGGTATCGCGCAAATTAGCCGTGTGCCAGCTGCTTTATTCTTAGTAGATATCGGTCACGAGCATATCGCTTTGGCTGAAGCAAAACGTTTGAACATCGGAACTTTCGGAATGGTAGATACCAATTGCGATCCAAACAAAATTGATTTCGCTATTCCTGCTAATGATGATGCTACTAAATCAATCGCTATCGTTGTAAATTATATCACTGCAGCAATCGCGGAAGGTTTACAAGAGCGCCAAGCTAACAAAGACGAAGATGAAAACGCTTCAGATGTTGAAGAAAGCGCAGAAGCAAAAGCAGCTCGTTTCGAACAAAAATTAGATGCCGGTGACGACAGAAAACGTGGTAAAGGCGGTCCTGGTGCTCCTGCTAAACGCAGAACAACTGGCGGTCCAGGTGCAGGTGCAAGAAGACCAGCAGGCAAATAATCTTTTTAAAATTATTTTATAAAAAATTCAAACTTCTCAAAGAAGTTCAAAGGAGGTAATCATGAGTACTATCACAGCAGCAGATATAAATAAATTACGTCAAACTACAGGCGCCGGAATGATGGATTGCCGTAAAGCGTTGACAGAAAGTAATGGTGATTTTGAAGCAGCCATCGATTGGTTGCGTAAGCAAGGTCAGAAAGTTGCCGCAAAACGCAGCGACCGTGAAGCCAAAGAAGGTGTAATATTAGCAAAAACAACTGCTGATCACAAAGCCGGTATCGTATTATGCATCAGTTGCGAAACTGACTTCGTAAGTAAGAATGCTGATTTCGTAGCTTTCGCACAAAGTATTGCAGATGCAGCTATCGCTCACAATGTAAAATCTTCAGAAGAACTAAGTAATGTTGAAATCAACGGCGCTAAAGTTTCTGATATGATCAATGATAAATTAGCCGCAATTGGCGAAAAAATCGAGGTTTCAAAATTCGAAAGAGTTGAAGCTCCTTACGTAGCAAGTTATATCCATGGTGCAAACCGTATGGGTGTATTAGTAGGTATGACTGTTGAATCTGCAGAAGCTGGTAAAGACGTTGCGATGCAAATTGCAGCGATGAATCCATTGGCTGTTGACGAATCTTCAATTCCTGCTGATGTTATCGCAAGAGAAAAAGACATCGCTATTGAAATGGTTAAAGCAGAAGGCAAACCAGCTGAAATGGCAGAGAAAATTGCTATGGGCAAATTGAACAAATTCTTTAAAGACAATACCCTGATGGCTCAGGCTTTCGTAAAAGATGGTAACCAATCAGTAGCTCAATACTTAACCAGCATTGATGCTAATATGAAAGTTACAGAATTTAAGAGAGTAGCTTTAGGATAAATTATTTTTTAAAAACCCGGTTTTACCGGGTTTTTTTTTGCATCTTGCTTTCCCAAAAACTATAAACACAAATATCATGTTACCTAAGTTCAAGAGAATCTTACTCAAGCTTTCGGGCGAGTCATTAATGGGCGAAAAAAATTTCGGATTAGACTCTAAAGTTATCTCTCAATATGCAAAAGACATTAAGCAAATCACAGAAATGGGTGTGCAAGTGGCTTTAGTAATTGGCGGCGGAAATATTTACAGAGGCATGAACGAAGCCGAATCAGGAATCGAAAGAGCGCAGGGTGATTATATGGGAATGTTGGCAACGGTAATCAACGGTATGGCTGTGCAAAGCGGATTGGAAAAAGAAGGCGTTTATACTCGTTTGCAAAGTGCCATCAAAATGGAACAAATCGCAGAACCTTATATCAGAAGAAGAGCCATTCGCCATTTGGAAAAAGGTCGTGTAGTGATCTTCGGTGCCGGTACAGGAAATCCTTATTTTACAACGGATACAGCCGGTTCTTTGAGAGCTATTGAAATTGAAGCAGATGTGATTTTAAAAGGTACACGTGTTGATGGCATTTATACAGCAGATCCTGAAAAAGATCCAACTGCAACTAAATACGATAAGATTTCTTTCTCAGATTGCATTTCCAAAAAGCTGAATGTTATGGACATGACGGCATTCACTTTATGTATGGAAAACAATTTGCCTATCATCGTTTTCAATATGAACATTCCTGGCAACCTCATGAGTGTGGTAACCGGCGAAAAAGTAGGAACGCTGGTAAGTCAATAATATTCACCTTTTTTGATCATCTGCTATAAACATTCTAATGAAGTTTACACTCATCAGACTGACAAAGTCTATTTTCATAAAGCTTCGCTTGCATTATATCTTCGGTCCGTTAGAAGGATTTTTTCTTCAATTGTCTCAACTCAGTAAAATGTCGAGATGGGCCAACAAGCATAAAAATATTCCCGGAAATGATTTCTTTTCCAAATGGGATTATCAGAAAAGATTTACACTTTATGATAGCATCATCAAATCAGAAAATCTTGATCAGGAAATCAATTACCTTGAATTTGGCGTTGCACAAGGCACTTCATTTAAGTGGTGGATGACAAAAAATACAAATGCCGCCTCAAGATTTTATGGCTTTGATACTTTTACCGGATTGCCCGAAGATTTTGGTCCGTATAAAAAAGGGTATTTCAATTCCGGGAGTATTCCAGAAATTATTGATGACAGAGGTAAATTTTATCAGGGATTGTTTCAGCAAACCTTGCCAGGATTTTTAAAAGATTTTGACAACTCAAGAAGAAAAGTCATCATGATGGATGCCGACCTTTACACGGCAACGTTATATACACTTACCTCACTCGCTCCTTATCTCAAAAAAGGAGACATCATTTTGTTTGACGAATTCAGTGTACCTACGCATGAGTTCATGGCTTACCAGGATTTTATCAATTCCTATTATCTCGAACTCGAACCTATTGGCGTGATTAACAATTATTATTTTATTGCGTTTAAGGTGAAGTAGGAGCCCCCTCAGTCCCCCGAAGGGGGAAGTTGAAATTTCGGGCATGGAAATATCATTTTCTCATGTATTAGAAAACCTCACCCCCAACCCCTCTCCTGAAAGAGAGGGGAGCAATGAAGATTTTCGACTTTGTGTAACTTAGTGCCTTGGAGTCTTTGTGGCTGTGAAAATGTAAAATGTAAAATATTCAATGTAAAATGTAAAAGTGGTATTTCGGACATGGAAATATCAGCTTCTCATGTATTAGAAAACCTCACCCCCAAGCCCTCTCAGTCCCCCAAAGGGGGAAATTAAAACAACACTTTCGCGCCTTTGCCCCTTTGCGAGCTTTGCGTGAAACCAATTCGTGAAACTTTGTGGCAAATACCTCCGCGCAATCTTTAAATTCTCCATTCTCCGCGGTAAATAAATTCGTGAATTCGTGGCAACTTACTTAATCCCCGAAGGGGGAAATAAAACAATATTTGCACCTTTGCCCCTTTGCGAGCTTTGCGTGAAACCAATTCGTGAAGCTTTGTGCCCTTAGCGCCTTTGTGGCAAATCCCTCCGCGTAAACTCTAAATTCTCCCTTCTCCGCGGTAAAAAATTCGTGAATTCGTGGCAACTCTATTAATCCCCCCGAAGGGGTACTATCTCATGATATCTGTCATTTTACACTATGCTTTTCGCACTACCTTATGCAATCAGAACGCCGTTATTTTATTCAGAATTTTTAATCGTATTGAATTTGATTAATTACAAGCTATCTCATGAAAACAAAATCTACCATCACTCCGGATGTATCAACATCAAACACAATCCAAACACAATTTCACAAAACACCTACAGGTATAAAAGGCTTTGATGAAATTACTTTCGGCGGGTTGCCAACAAACAGACCGACAGTTGTTTTTGGCAGTAGCGGTACTGGTAAAACATTTATGGCTATGGAGTATATTCTTAATGGCGCTGTTTTATTTAATGAACCTGGTTTGTTTTTGACATTTGAAGAAAGAATAGAAGATATCATCATCAATGCTTCATCATTAGGATATGATTTGCATAAATTAATTGTAGACAAAAAAATTTGTGTTGAACATTTGAATATCAGTAACAGTGAAATTCATGAAGTAGGAAAATATAATCTTGATGGGTTGTTTGTCATATTAACTAATGCCATTGAAAAAATTAATGCAAAAAGAATTGTACTAGATTCTTTCGACACATTGTTTTCAAGCTTTGATACTCGTATACTTCGCGCAGAGTTTAAAAAATTATTTTTATGGCTTAAGGAAAAAAAACTGACTGCCATTATTACTGCTGAGGTTGGAGATACTTTTTTAACCCGACTGGGCATAGAAGAAAATGTGGCAGACTGTGTGATAGAGTTGAACAACAGGGTTATCAACCAAATGGGTACACGAAGAATCAGGATTATAAAATACAGAGGCTCTTCTCATGCCAATAATGAATATCCATTTTATATTGACGAAACGGGCATGACCATTTTTCCTATCATTAGCAAAGGACTAGAGCAACTCGTCAGCAGCGAAAGAATATTAACAGGTATTCCTTCACTTGATGAAATGCTTGAAAACAAAGGTTTTTATTCAGGAAGCAGCATTCTTGTTTCGGGTACGGCCGGAACAGGTAAAACGAGTATCACTGCAGCTTTTGCCAAGAAAATATGTAGTGACAAAATCAGTTGTTTGTTTTGTGTATTTGAAGAAACGCCCAATCAGCTGATGAGAAACATGAAGTCTATTGGTATCAATTTAGAAGAGTATAAGACTTCTTCCTTATTACATTTTTATTATGCAAGACCTAGTTTGCAAAATCTGGAATTGCATTTTATGGCGATAAAAGAACAAATTGAAAAGCTAAAACCCGGTGTTGTTATTCTTGATCCCATTACAAATTTGATGACTGAAGGCCCTAATAGTGATGTAAGAAGCATGCTCACTCGTTTTGTGGATTATTTAAAAACAAAACAAGTTACTGTAATGTTTACTGCAGCCATTACTATTGGTTCTATTTCTCAAAATACAAGTGACGAAGGCATTTCTTCAATGGTGGACACA
>CALPIT020000035.1 GCA_943323705.2 Streptomyces griseus | reverse complement strand
TGCCTCTGCTGCTTTGGAAGTAAAAGACTCAGCCCGTGGCATTTTGATACCAAGAATGACAGCGACACAAAGAAATTCTATTGCTTCACCTGTGGAAGGATTGATGGTTTATCAAACAGATGGATCAAAAGGATTTTGGTATTACGATGGTGCGATTTGGAAGAATGTTTCAGCATCATCAAGTACAAGTGGAGGAGGAAGTGATGCACAGACTTTGATATTTACTACAACGGGATTTTAAATTTAAATACAATGAGAAAAATATTTTTTATTTCATTCTTGATGTTGATTACTTTCTTTGTTAAAGCGCAGGGGAATTTGCAGTTTAATAGAGTATTGACTTATTCTGGGACTTTGTATGGGGGAACTAGTAGTGACACCTGGACTGTGCCTACAGGAAAAGTATGGAAAATAGAGTCCTTACCAAATCCAGGCAGTGAATTATACGCGGGTACACCCTCTTTTTCTTTAAATTTTTTACTAAATGGAACTTCAATCATTAATTATTATGCTTTAAAACCTATAATAATGCCAATTTGGTTAAAAGCGAGTGACAATATCAAATTTTCTTACAGTGGAAATTATAGTACTGCAGTGAATTATTATATTTCTATAATTGAATTTAATGTGAATCAATAAATTCTAAAATTGAATCCAATATGAACAAAGTTATTCTGTTATTTTTTCTATTTATTAGTAAAGTTTCATTATCACAAACCAATCTTCAATTCAGTAAAGTAGTGTATTTTAAAACTTCAGGAAATTACCAAGGTAATCCCAATCTAAGTAATGTAATAAACCAATTAAATTATAAAGACACTTCTATTTCAGTACCAGTTGGTAAAGTTTGGAAAATTGAAAGTGCAAATGTCACAAGCCATGGAGGAAGTTCAGGATTTGAATTAGCTCCTGTTAACTCAGGGTATAGTTATGGAGGCAATTTCTTATTGCTTGATAATTTATTAATTGCAAGTCAAACATCAGCAAATTATACTGAGAGTAAAATTGATAAGTATAGTAACTTTCCTATTTGGCTACCATCTGGCTCTTACAGCTTAAAATTAATTGGACAATCAGTAGCAGCATCAGTTAGTTACACTGTATATGCAAGTATTTCAGCGCTTGAGTTCACTTTGGTGCCTTAAGTCAAGATTATACACTTGCAGATGTAACGAAAATATACAATAAATAAAGGTGGCATTATACTTATTAAATTTCTATTAAAAATATAAGCGCTTCTAGATTAAATACCCTTCCCCACAACTTATTCAGAATACCCACCATTTAAATTTATATATCATCTTTCTTATTTATTTTCGGGGATATAAATTCTTGTGATGAAATTCCTGTCATTCTTATTTCTTATTTTTTGTTCCTTATTTTCCTTTTCTCAAAACGTAGGTATAGGCACAAACACTCCAGATTCATCCGCCGCTTTGGAAATCAAAAGTACTTCGCAAGGTTTTCTACCTCCTCGGTTGACCAACATACAAAGAAACGCAATAGCTAACCCTGAAGAAGGCCTTCAAATTTTCAACACAACCTCCGCAATCCCTGAAGTTTATTCAAACGGAGAATGGAGGCCATTTGGAACTACCAACAACAACTACTTTACAGACAATATTAATGATCTGGATGGATACATACAAAGCGATAGTCTTGACTATTCTTGTATTTTGTCTGGCACAAAAAATTTGGAAATAATGGACTTTGCTTGCGATTCAATTGGCAATCAAATTTATTTCTTGAAGTATATTGGTAAACAATTTTTTTATGGTCAGCAGTTTGATTGCATTGACGGAAATGAAAGATATGTTCTTATGAAATTAAATGCATCTGGAAATTTAATTTGGAAGCAGGATTTGAATTTGACTTTTGCTGAAATATCTTTTGCAAAAATCGGCTTGTTAACTGACGGCAATATAGTTCTTGCATTAACTCACTACATTGGTATAGGTATTGCCACACAATACACTTATTCAATTGGAGGACGCAGTTTCAGCTTCAACAATTACTACACTAATATAATAAAGCTAAATAGCAATGGACAATATCTATACAATAAAACTTTTTTAAATATTTCCTTTTCATTTTTTGATGTCAACAACAATAATGTCGCGGGATATATTTACAGAAATATCAATAGCAATACTGTTTCATATTCTTTTATTGTTGAAATGCTGAATTGTAATTCAAGCACATTGAGCAGAATTTGGCAATACACATCGCCCTCTTCTTCTAATGTTGATTTTATTTCCGTTGGAATACATCCAACTGAAAATAGTATTTTTTACACCTATGTATCCACATATATAACTACAATCACTTTAAAGCTTGCAAAGTTTATAAACTCATCAAGTGTCAATTTAATTTCTCTAGGCTCAGTGACAACAAGTTGGCAAGGAAACTATGGTCAATTTAACCAAATGGGTATTAGTTTTATCAATAATAATATCCAAGTGAATACACCAACTAAATGGAGTATCACATTCAATAATCAAATTTATAATGGTCTTTTGCATTTAACTCTGTCTTCATTAGACTACACATTGTCTAATGTATTTGAAGAGAATACTAACAAAAATTTAAGCAAAATTAAAATAAGAAAATGTGGCTCAAGTATTGTTGAAATTTTAGTTACTGCGAACTATAGTTCATTAACATATGAAACAGGTTATGAGTATTTATTCAATATTTTCAATGAAGATGGAAACTTACAATATTCGACATCAAACCAAATCGTAAATGGAAATGATCCTATTGAGTTTATTAGTTTTTGTACCTCTCGAAACAAGCTAATTGTTGCTGGGAACAGCTATAACTCTATCAGCGATTTAAAATTCTTGAATTTTTCTCTAATTCAAAGAAACAATAATAGAATCAACCCTTTTGTTTTCTATTTAAACTTACCTAATTAGGTCATCATTTGTTTAATCTGTCAATTAAAATTGAAAATAACAATAAACGTATGAATATATTATTGGTGGTTTTAAAAACTGCTTTAATCACATTACTCCTAGCATTCGCACTCAACTCGTGCGTTTCGTTATTCTTACCGAAATCAGCGAAAGAGCGATTATCTGTAAACAAAAAAATTACAAATGAAGAAGTAATTTTTTTAAACTTAAAGCCATATGATACATTAACAGATATCGGAGCTCAATCAGGTTTCATTAACGCACATTATTCTATAATAATCGACAATTTGTATTTCAATCTATTAGACACCGATGAAAAAGCTTTGAATAAAAAAAATGTCAACAACAATTTTAAATCCATACACAAGATTTACAACAATCATAATCACTACAATTATAACATCACAATTAATACAACAGAAAAACTACCATTGCCTAACAATTCATGTAGTAAAGTTTTGTGTAGGAAAACAATTCATGAATTTACAAATCAAGATGAGATGATAGCTGAGATTCGCAGAATATTGAAGCCTGATGGAGAATTGTTTATAATAGAAACGGTACCTACAAAACCAAACCAAATTGATAGTATCTGTAAATTCAACTTATTGAGTGCAGATAGCATTGTTACCCTTTTTTCGAATCATAATTTTGAAATGAAGAAGATGAAAGTTTCAGAAAACAATGCCTTAAATCTTTTATGTTTTAAAAAACAAGGATAAAATTTATTTTAATTATAATGCACCGAAAAAGTCTACCTGATTTACTATACTTGTTTACACATTTATACTCAGTTAAAAAACAAGCATAAAGTCGTTTATTCCACTTTTTACATTTTTTAATCAGCATTAAATTTGATTTTTAAATCGAATAACTTCTAAACTATTTGTATGTTGTTCCATTATTAGTTAACTTCAATTTTCCGTGATGCCCTTTAAAAGAAAGTTGTTTTTTTATAAGAATTATTTTTAAGATTATTTTAATGAACTGCCGGAAGCGGTTAAAAAAAAACAGATTATGTATTATTTGTGGTACAATATGCAGAAAGAATTCCAGTTAAGTTTTTCAAACATATTGAAGGTGTAAAAGGGCTTTATGAAATCAGAGTGAATTGTAATGGAAATTGTTATCGTTATTTCTGTTGCAATGATGAAGGAAGCGTAATTGTTTTATTCAACGGATTGAACAAGAAAACTCAAAAGACACCATTTAAAGAAATCAGAAGAGCGCAAAAAATTATGCAAGAATATTTTCAAGAAAAATCAAAATCAAAATGAAAGCATCCGCTAAAAATACCAAACCCAAAAACATCACTTCATTCGAGCAGCATCTAAAAACTCGCTACGGCAAAACCGGCACTAAAAAACGTACCGAATTTGAAATTAAAGCAAAAGCTTTTGCCATTGGAGAAGTGATCAAAGAAGAGCGCCGCCTCGCTTTCATGACTCAAGAACAATTGGCTGCCAAAACCGGCACCCGTAAAAGTTTCATCTCCAGAATCGAAAACGGGCATAGCGATATTCAACTTTCTACGCTATATAAATTATTGGAGTTGGGATTGGGAAAGAAAGTTTCGTTGAATATTTTGTGATGATTGAGATTGTTTTTTTCAAAAAATAATTCCCCATTTTTTCCATGTAAAAAAACATGTATTTATCCGTTTTTCTACCTTGCTTATTTTTTAAAAGTTCTTGAATTTTGTTTTGTAATACAGCTCTTATTTTTAAACGTGAATACACCAAAAAAAATCAGAAAAACAAATCAATCAATATGACTAAATTTGAACATAACCGGTTCGGCATGTCTAAAAAAGAAATCATAGAAAAAATCATCAATGCCATCAATCAGCTGCCTCAAGTAAAAGCTGAAGAGATTTCCAATTTCACAGATTATATCTATAACCAGTATGAAGTAGAATTACTGAGAGCGGGGATGGTTGTATTGACTGATGAAAGCAACTCTTTTGAGTTTATCAAGAATGAAGATGATGTATATTCAATTGCGGATGTAAAGAAAATATACAATGACTAAAGGAAGAAGCTTAAAGTGTTTTTGAAATTATGCTAATCCTGCTAATCCCCCCTCTTCCCCACAACTTATTCAGAATATCCACCAATTGAATTTATACATCATTTTTCTTGTTTATTTTCGGGGATATAAATTCTTGTGATGAAATTTCTGTCATTCTTATTTCTTATTTTTTGTTCCTTATTTTCCTATTCTCAAAACGTAGGTATAGGCACAAACACTCCAGATTCATCCGCTGCTTTGGAAATAAAAAGTTCATCGCAAGGTTTTTTGCCACCGAGATTGACCACAACACAAAGAAACGCCATTACCAATCCGGCCATTGGTTTACAGATTTACAATACCACTTCTGATTGCCTGGAAATATTTGCCAAAGAAAGATGGCAGTCTATTTATTGTGCCACTGCAGCACCTACTCCTACAAATACAGATACAACAATTATAACCGATATTGACGGTAACGCATACTCTACAGTTAAAATCTGTAACCAAACCTGGACTGCCAAAAATTTAAATGTATCTCATTACCGCAACGGCGATATAATACCTCAGGTAACCGACCCTGCCATATGGCCAACAATTACTACAGGTGCCTGGTGCTGGTATGATAATGACAGTACTAATTATGGCGCTAATTATGGTAAATTATATAACTGGTATGCGGTTAATGATCCGAGGGGATTAGCGCCGGAAGGATGGCATGTGCCCAGTGATGGAGAGTGGACAATTTTAACTAATTGTCTGGGCGGATCATCAGTTGCTGGCGGTAAAATGAAGGAAACGGGTACTAATTTTTGGGCCAGTCCAAACACCGGAGCTACAAACAGCAGTGGTTTTTCTGCTTTACCTGCTGGCTTGAGACATTATCCAGGAAGCTTTGAAGCTGTTGGAACAAAAGTATATTTCTGGTCTTCAGCAAACTATATATACAGAGGATTAGATTATGATTTAAACTCTGTTACTTATAGAAATGATGGAAATTACAATTATGGATTCTCAGTACGTTGCATAAAAGATCCAATCCCAGGCTCACTCACCAATGGCCTTGTTGCTTACTACCCTTTCAATGGCAATGCTTATGACGTGAGTGGTTATGGGAATAATGGGAATGTTTATGGAGCGTCGTTAACAACAGACAGATTTGAAAATAATGCGAATGCTTATAGTTTTGATGGAATAAATGACTTGATTTCAATAGCACATTCAAACGCTCAATTAATTTTTGGAGCAAATCAAAATTCTACTATTTCATTGTGGGTGAAAAAATCTAACAATTCAGATGTCGATGTCATTTCGAAAGGCTGGCATACAGATGCAGGATGTACTGTTGGCAATCAGTATCTTGGTTTGGGTTATGCAAACCCTCCAAACGCTTACAATTTCATGCTGTATGATGGAGACTTAAGTCATCTTAATAATTGGCGAACCAATTCCAATCCGAATGACACATTATGGCATAATTTAATTATCATACGAGCAGCTCAACCAAAATTTTATTTAGATGGGATTGAATCAACAAACATTATAAGTAACCTGGGTTATAATTTAGACCATAATTATTTTTTAACAAATTCACCTTTGACGATAGGAGCAAGAAATAATCATGACAATAATTGCAATGTTTACTATAACTATTATTTCGCTGGAAAGATTGATGATATTAGATTCTACAACCGCGCTCTAACCCAAGAAGAAATCACTTACTTGGCAACGCATTAAACCCTCACCCCCAACTTTTTGGTTTCACGCTAAGCCCGCAAAGGAGCAATTGCGCAAAGAAAAATTCGTGCACTCGTGACTGTCTCGAAAACGCAACGTCCCTTGCAGGAGACATTGCTGAGAAAATAATTCGTGTATTCGTAGTAACCTCACCCCCCTGCCAACCGGCAGGCAGGCAACACCAAGCCCCCAAATCCCCCGAAGGGGGAAATCTCGGAGGGGAGAGGGGAGCAATTAAAATTATATACTGAAATTACGCTGCGGAAACTCTATATGCTCTGCGCCGCTGCGATGAAATAATTCGTCAATTTGTGGTTAAACTTTTCAATACAAAAATTCGTGAATTCGTGGCTACAAAACATTTCTCAGTCGGAGACTGAGTGCTCTAATAGACACCGGTCAATAGACCGGCGCCATTTCGCATTTCGCTAAATACGCAACGTCCCTTGCAGGAGACATTGCTGAGAAAATAATTCGTGAATTCGTGGCAACCCCAACATAACATAATCAGCTTCCCCCTTGGGGGATTGAGGGGGCTTCCTACCTCCTACTCGCAATCAACAAATTCAAATCCGTGTACTTCAAATCAAATCTTTCACTCAAGAAAAAATTAGTCAGACTTCCTTTGAACAAATAAATACCACTGCGGATATTCATCTTGTGCCAGATGATGTTATCAATGCCACCATCTTCGCCCGTTTCGAGAAGTAATGGCATCAAAACATTGCTGATAGCCTGAGAAGCCGTACGAGCAAAGCCACTAGGAATATTAGGAACACAATAATGAATCACATCATACTTAGTGAAAATCGGATTCTCATGTGAAGTCACCTGACTGGTTTCAAAACAACCACCATGATCAATACTCACGTCCACGATTACAGTGCCCGGTCGCATGTTACTCACCATTTCCTCTGATACAACCACCGGTGTTCTTCCCGCAGCGCCACTCAATGCACCAATTGCTACATCACAGGTTTTTAATTGCTTGCCAAGAATTTGTGGCTCGATTACCGAAGTCCACATTCTAACACCGATATTGTTTTGTAAACGTTTCAGTCTGTAAATACTATTGTCAAAAACTTTCACGCTTGCACCCATGGCTAATGCCGTACGTGCGGCATATTCACCCACGATGCCCGCACCGATGATGATTACTTTTGTTGGCGGAATGCCACTGATACCGCCTACCAAAACTCCTTTTCCATTATTAGCATTGCTGAGGTATTGACCGGCAATCAACATGATGGCACTACCTGCAATCTCACTCATGCTTCTTACGATGGGATTGTGTCCGCTGTCGTCTTTGAGATTTTCAAAGCTAACTGCGGTTACTTTTTTCTCCATCATTTTTTCCAAAATACCTTTTTTCATGATGGCCATATGAATGGGAGAAATGATGGTGGTATCTGGTTTCAGCAATTCGCAATCTTCTTCACTTACAGGTGCACTTTTTACAATAATATGGCAATTGAAAATTTCTTTTTTATCATAAACTATTCTCACACCAGTTTCACTATAATCTTTGTCGCTATAATTAGAACCCTTACCTGCATTGGATTCCATGATTACCTCATGTCCATTTGCTATCAATACACCCGCACCCTCTGGCGTAAGTGCAATCCTGTTTTCATTAAAAGAAGTTTCTCTGGGAATGCCGATGGCTAATGATTCTCCTTTAGGTTTTACATCTAGTTTTTCTTCTAAAGTCTCATAAGAAAATGAAGTGGAAACGAAAGGTTTTGATGTGGCCATAATGTTTATGCTATTTTTTGTTTTGCCACAAAGGCACTAAGGCAGAAAGAAACACAAATTTTGTGATTGTTGTTAGTGTTTGTGGTTTTTAGTTTATTGTTAGAACTTATTTTGTTTTTTATAAGTAACAATTGAACAATTTACAACTTTAATTTAATGTTTCGCGTGTCTGCATCAATCGTTTGGATATAAACATGAATGATATCCGTTGGAAAAATTCCGGGCGCTTTTTCAGGCCATTCTACAAAACAGTAATTACCTGAATACAAACAATCTTCAACACCCGCCGCCATAGCTTCTGTTTCGCTTTTTAAACGGTATAAGTCGATATGATAAATCGTCTCCCCTTTTGATGTCACATAATCATTGATGATGGGAAATGTAGGACTGCTTTGTCCGGACTGCACACCCAATAAAGTACACAACGCGCTGATAAAAGTTGTTTTGCCTGCGCCCATTTCTCCATGAAAAGCTATGCATTTACGGCCATTAGTCTGATCCAGCAACCATTGTGCTGTATTACTGATATCTGTCAGTTTGAAAATCAATTCCATGGTGCAAAGATATTTTCATATTTAGTAAGAACTATCGGAAATTTAAAAGATAATTTTGCAGTATGGAAAAAATCGATTGGCAAGTAGAGGGAATGACCTGCAGCAACTGCGCCTTAAGTATCAATAAATTTTTACAGAAAAGAGGCATGCAGGAAGTGAATGTAAATCCTATTGATGGGAAAGTAACTTTCATCGATACTAACCAAACTGATTTAGAAAAAGTAAAAATCGGCATAGCTGAACTGGGATATAAAGTCGTTTCTGAAAATAATGCCGAGACTAAAAAAAAGAAATGGCTGCATAACAACAAGCAACGTTTTTTATTTACCCTACCATTTACAGCCATTCTAATGTTGCACATGTTGCATCGATGGTTGCCACTACATTGGTTGCAAAATCCCTGGTTACAATTGATTTTATGCTTGCCCGTTTTTAGCGTTGGCATGTATTTTTTTGGAAGAAGTGGACTCAAAAGTTTGAAAACCGGAGTTCCAAATATGAACGTGTTGGTGTCGCTCGGCGCCTTATGTGCGTTCGTATACAGCTTGTTGGGTACGTTGTATTTTCAAAATAGTGATTATCTTTTTTTTGAAACTACTGCATCAATAATAACATTAGTATTTCTGGGCAATTATCTAGAAGAAGCTACCATGAAATCTACGCAAAAGGCATTACAATCATTGGTCAAATCACAAAAAGTAATGGCCAACATGATTGCTTTCGATGATAAACATGAAGAGCAAATATTTCCTATTGAAAACACACAACTCAAAACAGGTGATTTAATATTAATTAAAACCGGCGAGCAGGTTCCTGTGGATTGTAAAATATTATGGGGCGATTGTTTGGTAAATGAAGCCATCATTACCGGTGAAAGTATTCCATTAAACAGAGCCAAAAAAGATTTTTTAATTGGCGGCAGTGTATTGGAATCCGGCTTGGTGAAAGCACAAGTAACTGCAACTGGAAAAGACACCGTATTGTCAGGCATTATAAAGATGGTGCAAAATGCCCAGTCCGAAAAGCCTCCTATGCAAAAACTAGCAGATAAAATAAGTGCAGTTTTCGTTCCTGTGGTGATCGCAATTTCTGTCATTTGTTTTTTAGCCAATTACTTTTTATTTCATATCGCTTTCGACCATTCCATGATGAGAGCCATTGCTGTATTGGTAATTTCTTGTCCTTGTGCAATGGGATTGGCCACACCTGCAGCTATTTCTGTAGGATTGGGAAGAGCTGCCAAAAAAGGAATTATTTTTCGCAATGCAGCAACATTGGAATCATTTAAAAAAATCAAACAAATTGTTTTTGATAAAACGGGCACCTTAACCACAGGCAACTTCACTATCGACAACTATCATACAAGCATAGACGAAATTGAATTCAAATCGATTGTTTATTCACTTGAGAAATATTCAAATCACCCCATTGCAAATTGCATGGTTAAAGAATGGAATACAGCATCATTAATTCGTTGGAAAAAAGCAGAAGAAATAAAAGGCATAGGTGTTACAGGTGAAGATAATCAAGGTAATATTTATGAAGTCGGTGCCAAAAAATTATTAAACAAATCAGAAGATATTAATGCACACAATATTTATGTGCTGAAAAACAAACAGCTCATCGGCTGGATAGATGTAAAAGATGAAATAAGACCCGAAGCAGCAGGCATCATCCAATGGTGTAATAAAAACAACATCAACACCATCATGCTTACCGGCGATTTAAAATCCAAAGCAGAAAAAACAGCCGTTGCCTTAGGTATCAAAACAATTTATGCAGAACAAAGTCCGGCTCAAAAACTAGCCATCATTGACAAACTGAATCAAGACATTCCAACAGCCATGGTTGGAGATGGCATCAACGACGCTCCAGCCCTTGCCAAAGCCACGATTGGCATTTCGATTAGCGAGGCCAGTCAATTGGCGGTGCAACATGCCGATGTGATTTTAATGAACCAAGGATTGACCAATTTACCTGAAGCATTAGGCTTAGGTCGCCATACGTTTCTAACGATAAAACAAAATCTGTTTTGGGCATTTGCTTATAATATTGTGGCCATCCCTGTTGCGGCAGCGGGCTTTCTTACACCAACTTTCTCTGCATTAGCCATGGGATTCAGCGATGTGATGCTAGCCGTAATTTCACTTCATTTGTTTATTAAAAAGGTTGTTTAACTTCAATGTTCATCGTTTAATAATTTGAGTAATTCAATTTCTATATTAAAAAAGTACTGGGGCCATGATCAGTTTCGGCCTATGCAACAAGATATTGTTGATGCGGTGCTGCAAAAGCAAGATGTATTGGCTTTGTTACCAACCGGTGGAGGCAAATCGATTTGCTTTCAGGTACCGGCCATGTTGATGGACGGAGTTTGTATTGTGGTGAGTCCTTTGATAGCGTTGATGAAAGACCAGGTTCAAAATCTGAACAACAAAGGCATTCCTGCCCTAGCGATTTATTCCGGGATGAGTTTTCCAGAAGTTAAAAAAACGCTTGAGGCTGCAGTTAATGACGAATGTAAATTTTTGTATGTTTCACCCGAAAGATTAGAAACCAGATTATTTGAAGAATATTTACCGGCAATGGATGTTTGTTTGATTGCCGTTGATGAAGCCCATTGCATTTCACAGTGGGGTTATGATTTCAGACCTTCTTATCTTAAGATTTCACTGTTGAGAGAAGAGTTGAGAAATGTTCCTGTAATCGCACTAACGGCATCGGCTACTCTGGATGTACAAAATGATATTTGTGAGAAATTATTATTCAAAAAAAATCAGACACGCTTTCAGCAATCTTTTGCCAGACCTAATCTGTCTTATAATGTATTAGAACCCGCATCAAAAGCTAATAAAATGATTGAGCTGCTAACTGATATCAGAGGTACAGCCATTGTATATTGTAAAAGCAGAAAGCAAACCCAACAGATGGCGGAGTTGTTACAGCAACATCAGATGAGTGCTGATTTCTATCACGCTGGCTTAACCAATGAAGAAAGATCAAAAAAACAACATGACTGGATCAACAATAAAATAAATACGATTGTTTGTACTAATGCGTTTGGCATGGGCATCGACAAACCGGATGTAAGACTGGTCATTCATTTGGGCATTCCAGAAAGTCTTGAGCATTACTACCAGGAAGCAGGACGCGCCGGAAGAGATGGTAAATATGCTCAAGTATTTTTACTTTTTGATAAGAAAGAATTCAATGATCACAGAGAACTTAATAACCTCCGTTACCCAGATTTTCCCTTATTAAAAAAACTTTATATCGACCTGATGAATTATCTGCAGGTTGCCGCCGGTAACGGCGAAGGGCAATCCTTTGATTTTGACATCAGCAGTTTTACTGAAAATTTCAAATGGAATATTTTACAAGCTACTTATGGTTTGCAGGCATTGGCACAAGAAGGTTTGTTCTATATTTCGGAAAATTCATACAAACCCTCGCAATTAGTATTTACAACTTCCAAAACAGCGTTATTTGAATTTGAAAAAACACACCCTTCGCTTGAGCCAGTGATTAAAGGTTTATTACGCAGTTATGAAGGAATTTTTGATTACCCATGTTTCATTTACGAAACCATGTTGGCGAAATTTTTATCTACACCAATTGGCATCATTCGAAATCATCTTCAGCTATTGCATAAAATGCAAATGGTGAAATATACTGTTGCATCAGACAAACCACAGATTGTGTTAATGAGAAACAGAATGTACGCAGATGATTTCAGTTTCAATGTCAAAAATTTTCAGGAAAGAAAAAGAAAGCATTTAGAAAGAATCGAAAAAATGATAGCCTTTACTGAAGATTCAAATACTTGTAGAAGTGTAATCATTGCCAATTATTTCAATGACAAAAATTTAACGAGTTGCCATAATTGTGATAATTGCAAAAATTCAAACAAAGCAATGTTAACCCCAAATACATTTAAAAATATCAGCGAAGCGATCCATAACCAACTTCAAGATGAAGCAACACCATATTCGAAACTAGAAAAAGCATTGCATAATTTTGATAAGGAACATATTCATGAAGTAATTCGGTTTATGCAAGCTGAGAAAAAAATTAAAACTGATGCTTGGGGGAATTTTAGGAGGAATGGGTGATGGGATGAGGAGTCAAAATTAAAAGAATATCTGAGCTGAGTAAATGTAAAATATTGAATGTAGAATGTAAAAGTTGGATCTCGGAAATGAAATAGTCAGCTTCTCATGAATTAAATAAATAATAAAGAAAAAATAAGGAATAAGGAAATGGCTTCTAGCTCCATAAATATGCGATTTTAAATACAAAAAAAACTTCGTGAATCTTTGTGCCTTAGAGCCTTCGTGGCAAAATAATTCGTGGCTGGGCAAAAAAAAGGGACCAAGATAAAAATCTAGTCCCGCTTTAAAATCCAATATCCTATGAAAAACCGAAACGAAGATAGACTAGAATATCTTTGCAGCCAATATTTTTTAAAACATTTTTTTTATTTTTTCTGAAAGTTTTTTCAAAAATCGAAGCGATAATCATAATTCATTCATTTGCAATGCAATTATTGCACCTTAACGAAAATGATACTTGCCACCTTTATACTAGAAACTAGCTCCATGATACCTAGACACAGCTTCATTGATGATATTTTTGCTTAATAATATAGGAATATGACTCCCTGATTTAAAATCTACTTTTAAAAATCCATAACTTTTTTTGCGGCGAAAGCATGACCAAAGTGTCGTTTTTCACATACCCCATTTCTTGATAAGTACAGATAAACAATCTGTCGTTTTGAGATGAAGTTCTAAATAAATCAAAACCGAAAAAAATACTATGTCTACAGAACTAAAAATATGATGAAAGTGGTTTTTCATTTTTTGCAATTTGTGTAGTTCATTTTTGGAACGGAAGGTTAAAGCCTGGAGACAAATTATTAGTTATGATTAGTACCTTTATGATCATGAACAACGTTAAAAAGTCCATTGTACTTATTCTAATAATAGGTTTGATTGGTATTTCTTTTATTGAAGATGAGGCTCAACAATTCAGCAAAATGAAATTGGGCGAAATGTTGTTTAATGAAAAGATATTGTCAAAAGATTCTACCGTTAGTTGTGCAAGTTGTCACCGACCTGAATTTGCGTTTGCTGATTCAACTGCATTTAGTTTAGGCATCAATCAGACGTTTACAAAAAGAAACACGCCATCCGTTTTGAATATGAAGAATCGTCCTTATTATTTTTGGGATGGCAGAGCCAGTTCTCTTGATGAGCAGGCGCTGATGCCGATTGAAAATAAAGATGAAATGGGACTGCCGATTCCTGAAGCTATTGCAAGACTTAAAGAGAATAGATTTTATAACCATTACTTTAAAAAAGTTTTCGGCCATGAACCTGATGCTGCATCACTGGCAAAGGCTTTTTCTGTTTATGAAAACTCCCTCGAAACCGAAGACAGTCGGTTTGATAAATGGGGTGATCAAAAAGCAAAATTATCCGATGAAGAAGAATTCGGTAGACAAGTTTTTCTTAGCGAAAAAGCAAAATGTTTTGATTGTCACAAGTTTGAAGATTTCACCACAGATGAATTTAAAAACATCGGTTTATTCAATGGAAAAAATCTAAATGACAGTGGACGATATTTAATTACAAAAGACAAAGCTGATATAGGAAAATTCAAAACACCCGGATTAAGAAACATTGCAGCAACAGCTCCGTATATGCATAACGGTATGATTGCTACATTGGAAGAAGTTGTTGATTTTTATAACGACCCACATCAAAAAAATCCTGAAGCCATCAATCTGGATTCAACTTTGCAACAACCACTCGGACTAACTGAGAAAGAGAAAAAAGGATTGGTCGCATTTCTTAAAACGCTTACTGACATTAGGTTTGAGAAATAATATTGCTGATTCTTATCAGTATTATTGCGAGCCAATTTTCTTTTAATTTGTAACGTTTTATTTTTCTTAACAAATTACCTTTAACAAAACATTAGTCCGTACTTTTATTGAATTAAAAAACGATTGCTATAATTTAGAATTAACTAAAACTAATTACCATGGAAGCAGCAAAATCAAAAATTTTATTGTGCGAAGATGATACTAATCTTGGCATGGTGTTGAAAAACTATCTTGAACTGAATGATTACGATGTTACTTTGGAGAGAGACGGACGTTTAGGACTCGCCGCTTTTCAAAGGGA
>CALPIT020000034.1 GCA_943323705.2 Streptomyces griseus | reverse complement strand
CCAAGCATTGTTGTTTTTAAAACTATCAACATCATCATTGGCAACTTTCAATAACATGTTTTCAAAATCAGCTGAATTGAAAAATTCGATTATTTCTTTTTGTATCAAAAGTTGGTGCAAGTCATACATATGTCTGATTTTTTTCTTCAAATCTTCTTCTGCATTTTCTGTGTATGAAAATCGAACCAAACTCATTATTTTTTCACACATAGTTCTTGATGGTTCAAGCACCAACACCTCAAATGGCAGTAAACTATATTCTTTTGCCAATTCCACTTGTCCCTTATTTTCCATCATTTCATAAATGAAAGATTTCACCATTCTCTTGGTGTAGGGTTCATAATAGCCAAGCCAAGTTGATTCCACAATAACAACATCTCTTATTTGTCCGAAATCTCCCTCAAAATTTTGATTATAAGAATGCGCTGTTTTACGAATCATCCCCATCTTGTTGGTAATTCCATTAATAGTCAATTCAGGCAAGACTTCGGAAACAGCATTCGTTATCTTTTTTAATTTCAACTTTAACTGATTTCCATTTTCATCCGGCTGACGCAATAATACCAAGTCTATATCTTCTGAAAAACGATTTACATAGTCATAGCATTTAGATAAAGATGTACCACCTTTAAAAACCACATGCGCTGCAACTTCACTTTGATAAATTTTATTCAGCGCAATAGTTAACCAGTAATCTTTCTCAATGAATATTTCAGGCAACCCCATATGCTCCGATGTAGCCCTCACCGCATCTTTATACAACTCAATATTTTCGTGTAATGTCATGGTTAAGTTTTGTTTATCGAATGTTCCAAAATTCAGCAGCCTTCAAAATAGAATTATCAATTCCTAACTTATAAATAGTAATTGGATTTAAGCTTGATTTCAATTTACTTAAATCCAGATTAGGATTTATTTGCTGTAAAATTGCTCCTAATAAAGCCCTCACTCTTGGCGGATATTTCATTGCATATTTAAGAAGTGATGATTTATTTTTAGCGTCCATTTTATTTATCCTTTCTGAAATAATCAAAATGGCATTTTTAATATCAACATCAGGAATTGTTTTGATGTCTTTTATCGCATCTAAGATTCCAAGCAAAATGTAATTATCATCAGTCACATCTACATAGGCCATTACAGGTTTCGCATTGACTAATGCTGTTTTTACTATGATACGTTTGGAACGGCTGGCAATTTGCAACTGCTTACCAACCTGAGTAGTTAACCCTAATTGATTGTATAAATAATTTCCAGTAATATATGCGATTCGTTTTTTGCCATCAAACAGATATGATTTAAGTAGTTCTTCCTGATTAGGTTTTAAAAATCCGAATACCGATTTTTTAGGTTTGTAAAATTTACCCTTGGAAAGCTTTTGGATTACACCTTTCTTTTGCAATCGCTCAATAGCTTTTGCAGCAGATAAAAATTGATTTTCACCAATCTTTAAATCTGCATACCCAAATACCCGATCGTCAGGAATCTTTTCAAGCTGAAGTAATATGTTTTCAGAAATCTTCATTTTCACAAAGATAGGAGTTATTAATTTTTTTGTCAAGTTTTCAATGCATTTAACTTGACTTTTTTATTTAAAGAAATACAATTTCAGAATAGAAATATGCTTTAAAAATCGGTGGAGTTTGGCATAAAATAACGTTATAAATAACTGATAATCTATTATTTATACTATTTCCCGATACAAAACTTACTAAATATATAATCCAACTTATCTTCATTCGTAATCTCTCCCGTTATCTCTCCCAAATGAAATAAACAAGTTCTGATTTCTATGGCAAGCAAATCTCCAGGCAAATGATTATTGAGTCCTTTCAATATTTCTTCGACGGATTTTTTGATCTGATGTAAAGATTGCAAATGACGAACGTTGGTCACTATAGTGTTGTCTGTGTTTACAAGATTGTTAACAGTACCCTGATATATTTTTTCTTTAAGTGCGTCTACGCCTACCTGTTGCTTAGCTGATATATAGAGGAAGTGATGGTTTTCATTTGGACTTGAAACTGAAATATCAGTTTTATTTGCAACCATTAAATAATTGATGCCGCTATCTTTAAATAATATTTGTTGCTGTGTAAGAGAAGCCGCACTTTCTGTGTTCACATCAAAAATATACAACACCAAATCTGCGGATTTCATTTTCTCCAAACTCCTTTCAATGCCGATATTTTCAATCACATCTTTACTTTCATTTCTAATTCCTGCTGTATCGATGATTCTAAATATCACACCATTGATATTGATTTGTTCTTCGATGGTATCTCTTGTCGTTCCGGCTATATCACTTACGATGGCTCTTTCTTCATTCAGTAAACAATTCAACAAGGTTGATTTGCCTGCGTTAGGTTTTCCAATGATGGCCACACTTACACCGTTCTTAATCACGTTGCCTAATTGAAATGAAGCAATCAAATTATTTGTAGTGATGTCTATCTGCTTAATCAATGCATAAAACTTTCCTCTGTCGGCAAACTCCACATCTTCGGTTGCAAAATCTAGTTCCAATTCAATCAATGAAGCAAATTGAATGAGTTGATCTCGCATTTGTTGCAGCTCGTTTGAAAATCCTCCTCTGATATTGTGCAAAGCTGTTTTTTGTGATGCCTTTGTGTTTGCAGCTATCAAATCAGCTACGGATTCTGCCTGTGTTAAATCCATTTTACCATTCAAAAATGCACGTTGGGTGAACTCTCCTGGCTTGGCTATTCTTGCGCCATATTTCACACAAGCATTGATGATTTGTTCTTGAACAAATGGGCTGCCGTGTCCACTAATTTCAATTGTATCTTCTCCAGTATAACTTTTTGGTCCTTTGAATAATGACAATACCACTTCATCGATTACTTCATTACCATCTTTCAATAAACCGACATGAATGGTATGTGTAGTTTGAGCTGATAAATCTTTCGATGGAAATAATGTCGACACAATTGAAAATGAATTTTTTCCACTGATTCTAATAACTCCTATTGCCGCTACTCCTGGCGCAGTCGCCATCGCCACAATCGTATCATCCCAGCCCGATAATTTGTTGTTCATACTTCAAAGATATAATGATAAAACAGTAAATCAGATATGGTAACAAAAACTCTCAAATTCAAGGCAATCCAACATATTGAACCTTTTGAACTTATTAAACCTTTTAAACATCACCACATCCCATAAAAAAACCTCTCGTTTTATTTACGAGAGGTTTTTTTAATAAATTAAAACGCTATTCCTGCACCACCCATGTGATGGGCTGGCGTTTGTATGCTGTTACGTTACGACCATTTTGAATCGCAGGAGTCCATTTACCTGATTTCTTAATAGCACGAACTGATTCCTGTTCCATTCCTGATCCATGATTGGTTTCAGCTTGAACATCACTTACAGAACCATCTTTAGACACGATGAATCTTACAATTACAGTGTATGTTCCAGGAGCAGCACCATTTTCTCCGGGTACTCCAGCATCCAAGTTATTAGAAAGATATCTTCTCCAAGCTGATTCACCGCCAATGTAAGTAGCATCAACTTCTACTTTAGTGAATACTTTATTCTCATCGTCTTCTTTTGGCATCTCCACTGCTTTAGAATTATCTTCAATTGGAGCTTGTACTATTTGATCTTTGTTATCGCTTTCTACAGTTTTTGTAGAGATAACCTGATCTTCTTTAATTTCTTCGATTTTTTCTTCAGGAGCCACTTCCTCATCCTTTACAATTTTAGGAGGGGTAAACTTCACCTGGTTCACTTCCGGTGGTGGTGGAGGTGTTGGTGGTGGCGGTGGTGGTGGCGGCGGTGGTGGTTCATCTTTTTTCACTTCTGCCATCTGGGTATCAATCACGTCAATATTGGTATTGCTCTTGTATTTTGAAAGAACATTTGCCATCACAGCGCTAACAAAAATAAGCAGTAGTAAAGATGCTGTGAAAATCAAAGCTTTTTTAAGTCTTTGATTATAGGTTCTTCTTAATTCATAAGCACCATATGCTTTATTTCTTCCCTCGAAGATGATATCAAGCACATCAGCACCTAAAATTTTATTTATATCCATAATTATCTTTTAATTTTTTTCTAGATATTGTTCGGTTAACTGAGATTACTTAATGCCATTCGCTTCCTCTGTTTTTCTAATCAACAATTCCTCAGTTGCTGTCATATCCACTTCCGCATAGTGACCGGGAGGAACTGCACATATACTCATTTCATCAAGAATATCAATCGCATTTTTAAATGTTGATTCTTTGTCTGATTTAATGATGTACATCAAGTCATCAATTTTTGTAGCCTTCTTTTTTGAAACTATGATTTCTCTGATTTCTTTGAAATTTGAACTTTTAAATTGCTCGCTTAATTTTTCAGCGTCGAGCTGTCCATAATAATAATAAACCTGGTCCCCTTTTCCTAATAAAATTGTCATCGCACCAGAGTTTTTCACTTTCAAGATTTGAGTTGAATCATCCTTTGGCTCATTCATGCTCATAGCCGTAGATTGACTCATAGTGGTGGTGAATACAAAGAATGTGATGAGCAGAAAACCCAAATCAACCATCGGAGTCAAATCCACTCTGGTCGATAATTTCTTTCCTTTTTTGACGCCGGGCCCCTTCTTATGATGACCACCCGACGAGGTATCCATTTCTGCCATATCAGTAAGATTTTTTAGTTAATTAATTTGATTTAGGTGGATTTAAATACAATTCAGATCCAACAGGAACAGCCTCGCCATTCGTTACAATTCTGAATTTATAAATCTCGTTTTTCTTAAACGCTTGCTTTATCTGTTTGAATGCGGGATAATGTGCAGCGTTGTCTCCCTTTACTAACAGCATCTCTTGTAATTTACGCTGATCAGTTCCGGCGTATACATTAGTAACGCTATGTAACCAGTCAATCATTTCATTATTAGTACTGTCGGTAGGTATGCCGGGTAATTTATCAGCTGATGGCTCAACAACCATTGATAAAAAAGATTTAAGCTGGTTGAATGGTACACCAATAAATAATGTTTTGTTCAGCTTTTTTATTTCAGCAGCAGAAAGATTAAGTCCCTTCGCTGCATTTATATTGTTGATGATGTCAGCTTTTTTAGTTTCATCTCCTAGCATCAGAAAAGTCCTTCCGTCTTTCGTCAATGTAATTAATATTGACTTATCCGGAGCTGCTTTTGCAGAAACTGAATTTGGTGGTGAAACTGAAAGTGCCTCAGGCGGTTTTTGTTTGGTGGCCAAGATAAAAAAGGACAGTAACAAAAACGCCACATCACACATAGCAGTCATATCGATTGCTGTGCTTTTACGTGGAATTTTAACTTTTGGCATTCTTGATTTTTTTTGAAAGTGGCTTTTAGATACAATACGTTGTCGTATTCCACAAAACTATTTGTAGAGAGACGCGAATGATTGGGTTAATGTAAAACCAGATTCATCGATACCATAAGTAATACCATCAATTTTAGTGGTAAAAATATTATAGAATACAATCGCGAATGCTGAAGTTCCAATACCCAAAGCTGTATTGTAAAGGGCTTCTGAGATACCCACAGACAATTTACTTGCTGCTGCACCACCACCACTGTCTTCACCAAGAGCAGAGAATGAACGAATCATACCCAATACCGTTCCTAATAGTCCCATCAAAGTTGCAATAGAGGCAATTGTTGATAAGAACACAAGATTTTTTTCTAACATTGGTAATTCTAATGAAGTAGCTTCTTCAACTTCTTTTTGAATAGCCAATACTTTTTGGTCTGTAGACAATTGAGTGTTATTTACCATTTCTTTGTAACGGTGTAATCCTGATCTCATTACATTACCAACAGAACCTTTTTGTTTGTCGCACTCTGCAATAGCAGCGTCAATATTTTTATTAGCCAAATGAAATTGAACTTTACGAACGAAGTCATTGTTGTTTCCTGTACCAGAAGCTTTTGAAATAGTCATGAACCTTTCTACAACGAATGTAATCATGGTCAATAAAGTACCAATCAAAATAGGTACGATGATTCCACCCAAGTACATTTTACTTAAAGCTGTTTTTGGAGCTTCTCTCTCAGGCCAGAATCCACCATTTTCACTACCTACACTGAAATTATCACCATTTCCTAAGATAAATCTCCAAATGATGTAACCTGCCAACAAACACACTACTGGTGCTAATAATGAAATCATGTTGCTGGATTTCTTTGCCGAATTTGCAGCTGATTTTGCTTCTGCCATAAGAATCTTTTTTTAATTGGTTTTTTAATTTTTTTTCTGTTTTTTAAAACTATTTCATACTGAATAAAAATGACTTTAATCATTTCATTTAGCAATGAGGCGACAAGTTAATAAAATAATCGAATGAGACAATAATTATAGAATTAAATTTCTGATATTAAATTTTCAAAAGTGGATTATTTGGGGAAATATTATTCGTATCTCAAGGCTACAATCGGATCCAATTTAGAAGCTTTATAGGCAGGATATAGCCCAGCAAGCAATCCTACTACAAAACAAACAACAATACCTGCAATTACCCATCCCCATGGAATCACAAAACCAGTATGTAATAAAACCGCTACAAGATTTCCTAACAAGACTCCTGATACGATACCTGCAACAGCTCCCATCAAGCTGATTAATACAGACTCGAATAAAAATTGACTCCTAATGGAAGCCTTGGTGGCACCTAATGCTTTTGCCAGTCCGATTTCTTTGGTTCGCTCATTTACTGCCACTAACATGATGTTCATCAATCCAATGGCCGCACCTATCAAGGTGATGAAAGCTATGCCTATCGTACCTTTTTCAAGAAAACCCAAATTGGTAAGCAATGATTCGGCAATACTGTCACTTTTGTCTATATAAAAATTATCAGCATCTTTTACAACTAATTTTCTAATAGGTCGAAATATAGCTGTGGCTTCCCCTATGGCAAAATTCATTTTCTTCAAATCATCAACTTGGACTGCTATATTGTAATTGCTATTTTGAGAAGCAAACACCCTTCTTACATTATTAAATGGAGTGATCACCACCTTACTGGTGTTGAAAAAAGCACTAGAACCTTTATCCTGAAGGACCGCTATAACTCTGTAGGGTATGTGATCAACACTCACTAAGGCATCTATCGCTTTTGCTTTGTTTTCTGCAAATAATTTCTCCGCTACGCCACTACCAATAATGCATACACTAATTCCGGATTCTGTTTCTGTAGGTGTAAAATTTCTGCCATAAGCAATTTTATATCCATTCAATTCAAGATAATTGACATCTCCTCCAAAAACATTTATCTCCGGATTTGTTTTGTAATGATTTGTATTGACTACTATTGCCGAAGGTCCTCTTAAAGCAATACTCACCTTGGCACCGGGAAATGAAAACCTGTCTCTAAATAATTTTGCCTCATTCAAACTTATAGGAATTCCCATGGAAGACTTTCTTTCATTCAGATTCTTTTTGCTGGTCTTTGATGCTTCACTCCTTCCTCTATGTCCAAAATTGAGATTTCTTTCTTTGTATCTGATACTAAATGCATTTGAACCCATTGTTGAGAAACTGGCAGTAAGACTATTACTGGCTGCTTGAATGGCTGTTATAATCAAAATAAGTGCGAATATACCTAGTGCAATAATAATAACAGTAATGGCTGTACGCAGTTTGTTACCACGAATGTTTTTCCAAGAGAGCAATAATGAATCAAAATAGTTCATGCTATAAATTTACATGAAATAGCCATAAGAAAATGCTGATACTGATCTAGAATGAGAATAATGGCTATACTATGTGACCAAAAACAAACTGTATTAACACATAAAAAGGAGAAGCCTGAAACTAATTAATTTAAAATCATACTCAGATTAGCGATACATCCAACCAATCACAATTTCAGGATATATGCCAATGATAACAATCAGCGCGACAATTACAATAAGCATGTAATTAAAGAAAGGATTTACAGCATTTGCAACAACAACATTACGGTCTGATTCTTTAAAGTATATAGCTTGAATCACTCTGAAATAATAGTAAGCACTAATTGCCGCGAAAATAACAGCCACAATAACCAACCAAAATTGATGGCCATTGTCTACCGCTGCCATCAACATAAAGAATTTACTTTGAAAACCAGCAGTTAGTGGAATACCGGTTAATGACAATAAAAACACTGTAGCAGCAAAAGCCATCAATGGATTTTCTTTACCTAATCCGTTAAATCCATCAATAGTATAATCTTCCATTTTTGTTAGTATTCCAAAAATACCAATTGATGCAAGGCTATATGCTGCTGAATACAATAAAATACCTTCTTTAGCTTTTGCATTCAAAGCAAAAATAGCTAGCAACATAAATCCTGCCTGCGCAATACTTGAATAGGCCAACATTCTTTTTACACTTTGTTGGAACACGGCAGTAATATTTCCAATCACTAAAGTAGCAACTGTTATAAATGCAATTAGATATTGCCACTGCTCATGCACAATGCCGAAAGAATGTTCAAACAATCTTAAGAATGCAAAGAATCCTGCTACTTTCACCACTGAACTCATAAATGAAGTGAATACCGTTGGTGCACCATCGTAAACATCTGGTGTCCAGAAATGAAATGGAGCTGCAGAAACTTTAAATGACATTGACACCATGATGAACAATAAACCTGCAGCTATAAGCACAGGCATATGCCCGACTCCAATCTGAATTTTATCAATATAAAAGGAAGCATTGGGATTGCCGCCATAAATAAAAGCAATTCCCATCAACATAATACCTGTTGAAAACGCACCCATTAAAAAATATTTCAAAGCAGCCTCGTTGCTTTTTAAATTTCGTTTGTCACTTCCCGTTAGTATGTACAAAGGAATAGAAATAATTTCAATACCAATAAACAACATCAATAAAGTATTGAAAGTTGCCGCAATAGAAATGCCACATAGAATAAAGAAGATTAAAGCAAAATACTCGCCCACATGTGAACCCACCTTTTCTATCTCTGTGCCTGTCAATAAAATGTAAATTAAGGTACATGTCATTACAATAACAATGAAGGTCAGATTAAAGCCATCTGCATGCAACATATTATTGTGGTCGAAATTAAAAAACGACTTTTTAATCAACAGTTCAATGATTGATGATGATAAAACAATGAGCATGCCTGTTATAGCAACAAAGCGAGGTGCCGTTTTGCTTTTGATAAACACACCACTGAACATCATGATCACACCCCAAATCGCAGTTAATATTATTGCATTCATAATTTGTATCTAATAATTATCTTATTTCAATTTGAACATCAGATTGGTTACTGACTCTGATGTAAGGTCTATCAAAGGTTGTGGATATACACCAATGAAAAATATGATACCCACAATCGCTATCAAAACCAATTTTTCTGTTAGGTTAATATCTGTTACCTCTGATGTTACATTGTTTACACTGCCATAGAAAACCTTCTGTATCATATTTAATGTATAGACTGCAGATAAAATCACACCCAATCCCGCAAATACAGCAAACCAAATGTTCTTTTGGTATAATCCGGCAAACATCAAAAATTCACCGGTAAAGGCATTGGTTAATGGCAATGCGATATTTGCTAAAGCGATAATGACAAATAAAATAGTAAGTACAGGAGCTGAAGCAGCAAGACCACTTAGTTCTGAAATTTTCTTAACGCCTGTTTTTCTCTCAATGATGTCAACCACGATCCACATGCCAATAATATTTATTCCATGATTAAACATCTGCAAGAGTACACCTTGTATGCTGATGTCGTTCATGGCAAATAATGCTGCACACATCAATCCAATATGTGCAATAGAAGAATAAGCAACAAGCTTTTTTATATTATCCTGCATCATGGCAAGGCAACTGGCATACACAATTCCAATCACAGATAAGGTGATGACTAAATTGGCATGGTGAAAAGATGCGCCCGGAAACATCGGCAATAACCATCTAAGCACGCCAAACAATCCCATCTTTACCATGATACCACTCAACACCATCGTTACCGTTGTTGGAGACTGGTCATAAGCATCTGGCTGCCAAGTATGAAATGGAAAGATTGGCATTTTAATAGCAAATGCAATAAAGAAAGCGGCAAACAACCAGGCCTGTTCTGCTCCTGATAACTGCGCATTGTAAAATGCATTCAAAGCAAATGAATGAGTTGCTATGGTACCATCTACAAAAGCTCTTGCATCTGTGTGCAAATAGATATAGATAATTCCAACCAACATTAATAAAGATCCCGCGAACGTATACACGAAGAATTTAAATGTAGCTTGTATTCTCCTCTCTCCTCCCCAAATGCTTGATAAGAAATATACAGGAATCAATGCCAACTCCCAGAAAAAATAAAAGGTCAAAGCATCAAATGCCATGAAAACACCCATCAATCCTGCTTGCGTCAACATCAATAAACCATAAAAAGAATTCGGTTTCTTCAGTTGATCATTTTGACTAGTCAACAGAATCATTGGAAATCCGATGGCTGTCAATAATGTGAGCATACGACCTGTAGCATCCAAGCCGATGTAATAATTAGCACCAAGATATTTCAACCAGATATAACTGACATTGTTGTATGTCATATATTTCTCTGTATCAGTATAAAACAAACTTGCTATGGAAACACCCAAAGTGAGGAAAGAAAAAACAATAGCAGTATTTTTTGCATGTTTTTGGTTAACAGCAAATAAACAGAAAAAGCCAGCTAGTATAGGCAGCCAAATCAGTAAGTCCGGAAATGTAATGTAATTACCCAATTTCTTCTATTTTAATATAAAAACAATTGTATGAAAAATAAAATCAACATGCCAATAACCATCAACAGCACATAAGCACCAACTTGACCGCTTTGTAACCAACGCAATTGTCTGCTACTATAATTCACAGCTTTACCAACTCCGTTTACAGCACCGTCTATCAGTTTTGATTCTATGATGTTATTGAAAAATGCAGAAATAGATTTTAATGGATTCACGATAGCAGCCTGGTACAATTCATCAACATACCATTTGTTCTCCAGCACCTTACCCAAACCGTTAGCTTCACCTTCCACTTTATAATTTTTGTATTTCATCCATGCGAATGAGATAGAAATCACAACCAAAATAGTTGACAATCCCATCAACATGTATTCGGTATTGTGATCCAAATGATGTTCCGCAGATTTAACAACAGGTGATAAATAACCTGCTAATTCATGATGACCACCCAACACTTCAGGCACCCCAACATAACCACCAATTACACTGAGTATAGCTAATACAATCAGCGGGAAAGTCATGGCTGCAGGACTTTCATGCAAATGATGCTCCTGATCATGAGTACCACGGAATGTACCTGTAAATGTTACAAAATACAATCTGAACATGTAAAACGCTGTTAGCAAAGCAGCAAATAATGCGATGCCGTATAATACCGGACTATGTGCAAATGTTCCAGCTAATATTTCATCTTTAGAGAAGAAACCTGAGAAACCAGGAATGCCTGCAATAGCCAAACAACCGATAAAGAAAGTTACGCTAGTAATTTTCATATGCTTGTGCAAGCCGCCCATTTTGCGAATATCTTGCTCTCCACCCATAGCATGAATTACAGAACCGCTTCCTAAGAACATTAATGCTTTAAAGAATGCATGCGTCAATACGTGAAAAACAGCTGCAACATAATTTCCTGTTCCTATGGCAAGAAACATGAATCCCAATTGACTTACTGTTGAATAAGCCAATACTTTTTTTATGTCGTTTTGTTTGATGGCAATTGATGCTGCAAGTAAAGCTGTAGCCAACCCTACAATTGTTATGACTGTTTGTGTTTGATGTGCCAAGGAGAACAATGCGTTGCTTCTAGCTATCATGTAAATACCTGCTGTCACCATGGTTGCAGCGTGAATCAATGCGCTCACAGGTGTTGGACCCGCCATCGCATCAGGCAACCAGGTATATAAAGGGATTTGTGCACTTTTACCCGTTGCACCTACAAAAAGCAACATGGTAATTCCAGTAATGTCAGTAGCTGATAATTTTGCCAATGATGCTGCAGAAAATATAACATCATATTGTACTGACCCGATTTTTGTGATCAACCAGAACAAAGCCAATAAAAAACCTAAATCGCCAATTCTGTTCATGATAAATGCTTTCTTGGCAGCATCGGTATAATCAGTATTTCTGAACCAATATCCAATCAATAAATAGGAACACAAACCAACGCCTTCCCAACCGATGAACATGATGACGAAATTTCCGCCCATCACCAACAACAACATAGAGAAAACAAAGAGATTTAAATAAGCAAAATATTTAGCGAAGTTCATGTTCTCTTCATCATGCATATACGAAGTAGAATATACATGAATTAAAAAACCAACTCCGGTAATAATCAACAGAAATAAAGAAGAGAGTTGATCTATTTTATAATCAAAGCCAATTTTAAAATTCTCCAATCTGATAAAATCAAAAAAGTGAATGGTAGCCGTATGGCCATTTTTCACTTGAAAGAAAACCAACAGACTCAATACAAATGAGCCTAAAATAACACCACTTCCAATGATACCGGATAATGATTTAGATAAAGACTTTCTTCCCAATCCATTAATTAAAAAACCAATCAATGGTAACACAGGAATCAGCCAAACCAATTTAAATATATTATTCATAAGCAATGAAAACGAATTCAAATAATGAATTCAGTTTATTAGTTTTTGAGTCTGTTTAAAAAGTTTACATCTACGGTATGTACATTTCTATACATCATTACAATAATAGCCAAGCCAACACTAACTTCTGCCGCTGCTACTACCATGATAAAGAAAACAAATATTTGCGCATCACTTGCAAAATAAGGCGAGGCTTTAGCAGCAGAACTCATGGCATGCATTTTAGAAAAAGCAACCAACAAAAGATTCACTGCATTCAACATCAACTCTACACACATGAAAATGATGATGGCATTACGACGAACCAATACACCAACGATACCGATGGTAAATAAGGCAAGTGATAAAATGATATAGGCTTTGATATCCATAAATAATTTTCTTTTTAATGATTTGCAGTTTCATCTTTTTTACCAATCACCACCGCTCCAATCATCGCACTTAAAAACAACACACTGCTGATTTCGAAAGGCAGTACATAATTCTTAAACAAATTCATACCGAGAACTTTAATTAATCCTTGGTCTCCTACTTTCATTTCCACTAATTGTTCAACATCTATTTTCATTACCGCTGAAACCAACACCAATAACAATGAACCTCCTGTGACAACACCAACTAATTGTAATCGATAATTTTTCACTGGCTCTGTCTCTGCATTGAGATTCATCAACATCACCACAAACAGAAATAAAACCATAATGGCGCCCGCATAAACAATGATATTTACGATGGCCAAAAATTGAGCGTTCAATAAAATGTAATGACCTGAGATGGCAAAGAATACCACAATAAGCCACAATACGCTATGCACGGGGCTTTTGCTAGAAATCATCATGATGGCACTTCCAATCGCCATTACTGATAATAAAATAAAAACTAGTGATGTTAAATTCATTATTAATTAGTTAACCGTTGATTTATTTGCTCTGTTACCTAATGCTTTTTTATAAGCTTCAGGATTTTCTTTTGGATGTGGTATCAGCAACTCATTTTTTGCATACACAAATTGCTTACGCTGGTAATCTGCAGGTGCAAAAGTTTCGCTTAAATAAATCGCATCTTTCGGACAAGCCTCTTCACACAATCCACAGAATATACAACGCAACATGTTGATCTCATATTTGGCTGCATATTTCTCTTCGCGATATAAATTTTCTTCTCCGGGTTGTCTTTCCGCTGCTTCCATGGTAATGGCTTCAGCTGGACAAGCAACAGCACACAATCCACACGCTGTACAATTTTCACGACCTTCCTCGTCACGGTTTAATATCTGCATACCTCTAAAAACAGGACTGAATGGTCTCTGCTTTTCAGGATAATTAATAGTTGGTTTCTTTTTAAAAATATGACTGAATGTAATCATCATACCTTTAAATATAGCCGGCAAATACATGCGTTCAGTAAAGCTCATTGGCTTTCTGCTGACTTGTTTCGCTTTTGATGTTAATGCTTGCATTGAATATAATTTAAAATTCAAAAGTTAAAATTCAAAAACAGATGTACGCTTTTTACTTTTAAATTTTGATTTTTTACTTTTTAATGAAAATACAATATTGATGCTCCTGTTGCCAACATATTGAACAATGCCAATGGAATTAAAATTCTCCAACCCAAATGCATCAATTGATCATATCTGAATCTCGGAATTGTCCATCTTACCCACATGAACAGGAATATAAAAAATACCACTTTAGCCATTAAAGCCACGATACCTAAAATCGCTGCAATATTGGGTGATAATGTTGCTTCATTAAAGAAAGGAATATCATAACCTCCAAAAAACAAGGTCGCCATAATCACACTGCTTACAAACATGTTGATGTATTCAGCAAATAAAAAGAAACCTAATTTCATAGAAGAATATTCAGTATGATAACCACCAATCAATTCGTTTTCTGCTTCTGGTAAATCAAATGGTGTTCTATTACATTCTGCAAAAGCACAAATTAAAAATATTAAAAACCCTAAAGGTTGTTTAACAATGTTCCAATATCCTGCCTGCTGTTGAATCACCATTTCTTTTAGGCTAAGCGTTCCCGTTACCATCAGCAATGCAATTATGGAAATACCCATAGCGAGTTCATAACTGATGATTTGAGAAGCAGCTCTTAACCCTCCCATCAATGAGAATTTATTATTACTGGCCCACGAACCAATCATGATGCCATAAACACCCAAACTCACAACACCGAAAACATACAATATGCCGACATTTACATCAGTGATTTGCAAGCTAATTTCTCTTCCAAACAACTCTACTTTATCTCCCCAAGGAATGATAGCGCTCGTCATCATGGCAGTCAACATGGCCAATGCAGGTCCGAGTATAAATAAAAATTTGTTTGAAAAATTTGGAATGATTTCTTCTTTGAAAAACAATTTCAAACCATCTGCTAAAGGTTGTAATAATCCAAAAGGGCCAGCTCTGTTAGGACCACGACGGTCTTGTAAAATCGCAGCCACCTTTCTTTCTGCAAATGTGGTATACATGGCAATTACCAAACCAAGATCAATCGCTAATAACATTATCAATTATTTTTT
>CALPIT020000033.1 GCA_943323705.2 Streptomyces griseus | reverse complement strand
GCTCCATACCAAACAGAGAAAACAAAATGATGAACAGCACAATTGAATAAGACTTAACTTGCATATTGAATTACGTACAATACAATTCATGTAAAACTACAATCTTTGGCGGGTATTTATATTCATATTCCTTTTTGCAAACAAGCCTGTACGTATTGCAATTTTCATTTTTCAACACAACTGCAAAATAAGCAAGCTTTTTTAACTGGGCTACAAAATGAAATATCTAGTAATGATGCTTTCATAGATCGCAATGTCATCATAGATACCATCTATTTTGGTGGAGGCACTCCTAGTCTACTTTCATCACGTGAACTTAATGAAATATTGCAGAATATATTTACTCAATTTAAAGTATCTGCAAATGTAGAAATAACGCTGGAAGCCAATCCCGACGATATTAATAGTGAAGTTGTTGCCAGTTGGATCAAAATTGGTATCAATAGACTTAGTGTTGGCATACAAAGTTTTGTTGAAGAAGAACTGATTTGGATGAATCGTGCTCACACTTCAAAACACGCTCTTGATTGTATTGATATTATTCAAGAATCAGGTATTCATAATTTTTCTGTTGATTTGATTTTTGGAGGACCATTACTAAGTGATGAAGCATTAGAAAAAAACATACAAATTATTTCAGAAAAAAGCATTCCTCATATTTCGTGTTATGCTTTAACAGTTGAAGAAAAAACCGCATTGCAATATTTAATTAAAACGCAAAAATCACCTCCCACAAATAGTGAAAAACAGGCTGCTCAATTTTTGATGACCATGAAACTTCTTGCCGAATCAGGCTATGAGCAGTATGAAATCAGCAATTATGCAAAGCCCAATAAGAGGAGTAAACATAACAGCAGTTACTGGCAAGGAAAGCCCTATTGGGGATTTGGACCTGCAGCCCACTCTTTCAATGGAATCAATAATCGAAGATGGAATGTTTCAAACAATTCGATTTATATTAAAAATTGGCTTTCCCATCAACCAGCATTTGAAGAAGAAGTGCTGACAGAAACGCAAAAATTAAATGAGTATATCATGACTGCCCTCCGAACCATCGAGGGCATTAATTTGAACGAAATTAAAAATCAATTTGGCGAAGAAAAAGCTGCATTTATTTTAGCCCAATCCAAGAAATACGAAATCGCAGGAAAACTATTTATACATCCAAATCAGATACAACTCACTTCAACAGGAAAATTATTTGCAGATGGCATTTCCGCTGAATTATTTTTTTAATAGATTATATTGCTGTTAACCTATATTTTTGCGGACTAAATTTTTTTTATGAAGTCTATCTTTTGTTTGCTTTTTACCTTTTCATCAACCTTCACGTTTGCGCAAAAAGACACTAAATAATTGTAGATTTACCTCATCGCCAATATGACAAAAAGCATAAAAAGAGTAGCGGGGAAGACAATACAATAAAAATTGCCCCATTAGGATTTGCATCCGGCACTTTTCCAATTTATATTGAGAGAGTAATCAATGATTTTTTTACGGTGCAAGGCGGGTTGGGCATTACAAGCAGAAACTATGTTAGAAATACCATTCAAACTGTGAGTGATAATTTTATAGAACCGGAATATCCTTGGAGTCAAAATTCATTAACCGATCAAGTGGATGGTGCTTTAGATTTTGGCAATAGAAAATCAAACTTAGGATTTTTGTTTTCAATACAGCCTCGAATTTATTTTGAAAGTGATGCCCCTGATGGCAGTTATATGAGCGTTTCATACGATTTTTATCGTTACAATTTTACAATACCTGGATTAGTGAATACAAACACAGACCCAATATCATCTCCTAATTATCAATATTTAGGATCTAAGAAAAAAGAACATGAAAATATTTCAGACCTGATGGTGTGGTTTGGATATCAGGATGTTTATGATAGAATTTCAATTGACTACTCTACCGGTTTGGGTATACGCAATGTTAAAGGAATGAAGTATTATTTGGCGGATGATTATTCAACAGGTGGAACTAATATTTTTGAAGGATATGCACCTTATAAACAAACGCTGTTTAATTTCAATATTGGTATTAAGGTAGGCTATCATTTTTAATCAAACGAGTAAATCTTCGATAGATTTAAAAGCTATTTCAGAAGGTTCGTTTTGCCATAATATTTTATAAACAGTTTCAGCAATTGGCATGTCGGCATTTAATTTTTGATTGATGTTGTACATACAACGTGCTGCATTGTAACCTTCAGCAACCATGCTCATTTCAAGCTGTGCTGCTTTTACAGAATAGCCTTTGCCTACCATGTTTCCAAAAGTTCTGTTTCTGCTATGTAAAGAATAACAAGTAACTAATAAATCGCCCAAATAAACAGATGCGGCGTAATTGTTGTGAGTTGTTCCCTGTGCATTTTTCTTATGCTCGATATACCCAACTTCTGCATTTATAATACCCGCTTTTCTTAAAAAACCTGCCATTTCATCTGCGCTGTTGGCAATCAAAACACTTAAAAAATTATCGCCGTAATCCAAACCGTGTGCAATGCCTGAAGCTACTGCGTAAATATTTTTTAAAATTGCTGCATATTGCACCCCATAAATATCCTTGTTTACTACCGTTCTTACATAAGCAGATTTAAAATCATTTGCCATTTGAGTTGTCATCAGTTCATCAATTCCTGAAAAAGTAAGGTAAGACAATTTCTCTGCAGCGACTTCTTCTGCATGACAAGGTCCCATTACAGCGAAATAATCAGACAAAGCAACGTCGAAATGTTGGTTTAAATAATCGTTGAGCAGTAAATTTTCTTCTGGTAAAATTCCCTTAACAGCAGAAAGTAATTTTTTATTTTGAAAAATATCTTTTGGTAACTGAGAAAGCACATCAACAACATAGGCAGAAGGAACTGCAATAATGATAACATCAGCATTATCAATCACCTCATTCAAATTGGAAGTCAAGCTCAAAAGATTCATATCAAACCTTGCTGAAGAAAGATATTGTGGATTGTGTGATCTTTTTTTAAATTGTTCAATTGCGCTTTCGCTTCGGTTCCACCAATACAAATGATGACCATTGTCTGAAAGTATTTTTGCTATTGCCGTTCCCCAGCTTCCGCTGCCGATGATTCCGTATTTCATACTAATTGATTAAGTCAAAATTTAAAAGTAAAAAATAAAAATTGAAGACTTCCGTTTTTTAATTTTGAATTTTTACTTTGAAAAGACTTTTACTCCCGAAATTTTCGAGTCAAGCTAACCCTTATGGATAATTTCATTATGTTTTAGGTTAATCCGAGTTTTTCAACTGCAAGTTGAGCTGCAATATGACCTGCATCTTTTTTATTAAAGCCTTTTGCTTGTGAAATAATTTGGCCATCAACAGTTGCAGCAATGGTAAACAACCTTCGTCCATTTTCAATGCTTTCATCTAATGTTGCAAATTCTACAGACTTACCATTCTTATTTGCCCAACCATACAACTTGTTTTTTATATTGATTTCAATTCCTTCGAGATCATCCGCGAATAAATGGGGCATGATGATATATTCTTCTACCCAACGTTGTGTTTTTTTATAGCCCTTATCTAAATAAACCGCGCCTATTAAGGCTTCCAGCGTATTTCCAAAAATTTGAGAAATCTTTAGTGCATTGTCAGCTTTATTATAAAAGGTGATTTTTTTTAAGCCCATTTTTAATGCAATTTCATTTAGTTTTTGGCGATTTACCATTTTGCTTCTCATCTCGGTGAGAAAACCTTCACCTTTGTATGGATATTTTCTAAAAAGATAATGAGCAATAACTGAGCTTAATACAGCGTCGCCTAAGAACTCGAGTCTTTCGTTGTTTTCATCAGCACCTTCTCTCACTGAACGATGGCTTAACGCAGTTTTGTATAAAGCAAGATTTCCTGGAGTAAATCCAAGAATATTAACAAGCTGTTTTTTAAAATCTTTCAGCTGAGGGGAACGAGAAAATAAATTTAAGATAAACTGCAAAGTGATGCTTTAAAAAATGATTAACCGAAATTAAACTATTTTAAAGAATTTGAATTGTAATAAATTAAAGAAGAAAAATTAAGGATTGTATTTTTTCACAATCACAGAAGCATTGTGACCACCAAAACCAAAGGTGTTGCTCAACGCGGCATTTACAACTTTATGTTGAGCCTTGTTGAATGTAAAATTCAGATTAGGATCCAAATCAGGATCGTCTGTGAAATGATTAATTGTTGGAGGAATAATATCTTTCGTAACAGCCATAATACAAGCCAATGCTTCTAAAGCACCTGCAGCACCCAAACAGTGACCCGTCATGCTTTTTGTAGAACTGATATTCAGATTGTATGCATGATCACCAAAAACATTCAGAATAGCTTTTGTTTCTGCGATATCACCTAATGGCGTAGAAGTGCCATGAACATTGATGTAATTGATATCTTCAGGTTTCATGCCTGCGTCTTTTAATGCGACTTTCATTACATTGTTAGCTCCAAGTCCTTCTGGATGTGGTGCTGTTATATGATGAGCATCTGCTGTGGCCCCACCACCTGCAATTTCGCAATAAATTTTTGCTCCTCTTGCTAAAGCATGCTCAAGACTTTCAAGTACTAAAGCTCCGGAACCTTCACCCATAACAAACCCGTCTCTGTCTTTATCAAAAGGACGGCTAGCTGTTTTAGGATCATCGTTTCTTTCACTTAACGCTTTCATCGCATTGAATCCACCAAGGCCTGCTGCGCTGATAACCGCTTCACTTCCACCAGTGATGATGATGTCAGCTTTTCCTAAACGGATGTTATCGAAAGCATCAATGATGGCATTGGTTGACGAAGCACAAGCACTAACAACAGCGTAATTAGGTCCACGGAATCCATGACGCATAGATATTTGTCCGGCAGCGATATCCAAGATCATTTTTGGAATGAAGAAAGGATTGAAACGAGGCGTTCCATCACCTGCAGCGAAGTTTAATACTTCTTCTTGAAACGTAATCAAGCCTCCAATACCACTCGCGAAAATTACACCAACTCTGTCGACATCAACATTTTCTTTGTTGATACCGGCATCTTTAACAGCTTCGTCACTTGCAATTAATGCAAATTGACAATAGCGATCAAGTTTTCTGGCTTCTTTTCTGTCAAGGTATTGAGTAGCATCAAAATCTTTAACCTCACAAGCAAATCGGGTTTTAAATTTAGTAACATCGAATTGTTGAATAAAATCGCAACCACTAACTCCATTTTCGAGGTTCTGCCAATATTCATCAACAGTCCTTCCCAAAGGGGTTAGGGCTCCTAATCCAGTAACGACTACACGTTTTAAATCCATACGATTTGCCTGTGAAAATTAAAAGATAAATTACTTGGCGTTTTCTTCCAAGTAAGAAACAGCTTGACCAACAGTTGTGATGGTTTCAGCTTGTTCATCAGGAATAGAAATATTAAATTCTTTTTCAAATTCCATAATTAATTCTACGGTGTCCAAGCTATCGGCACCGAGATCATTAGTGAATGATGCTTCAGGGGTTACTTCAGCTTCATCAACACCTAATTTGTCAACAATAATTTTCTTTACTCTTGTTGCAATGTCTGACATGGTAATAAAATTTAGTTAAATACGGATGCAAAAATATACTTTTTGAACTAATTACAAAGAAATACTAAAATGTTATCCATAATATTTCTTCACATTGGTGATTTTACGTGTTAAATCGGGTTGAATTTTTAAAATTCCGTATATTTATTAAGGTTCAGTTTTAAAAAAGTACCAAAAACTATTTTTATGGGATTAAAACAAATAGATCACGGTAGTGAAGATTATAACAAAATGATTGTTTTGAGAAAGCAAATTCTCAGGCAACCACTCGGGCTTAGTTTTACTGAAGAAGAATTGAGCAAAGAAAAGAACGAAATTCTAATTGCTGCTTTTGATGAAGATTTAATTCTGGGTTGCTGTGTATTGAGTGCGATTGATAAAGAAAAAATCAGGTTAAGGCAAATGGCGGTTTTAGACACATTACAGGGTAAAGGCATTGGCGCATCGATAATGACATTTGCCGAAAACATAGCTATAGATAAAGGGTTTAGATATATGATTATGCACGCTCGAAATACAGCTATTGGTTTTTACGAAAAATTTGGATACCGGCCTAAAGGAGACGAGTTTTTTGAAGTTAATTTACCTCATCGTGTTATGGAAAAAGAGTTGGAGTAGCGGTTTTTGAGGAATTGGGAGTTGGGGATTGGGAGTTGGGGATTGGGAGTTGAGGAATTAGGAATTAGGAATTGGGGAATTGGGGATTAAAGTTTTAGAGGGTTTTCGGTGCGATTTTTTCTTTGCACAATCTTCTTAATGAATCTGTTTCTTCTGCCAATTCATCTTTAGGTATTAGAAAAAATGATTTGCTTGTAAAATATAAGTGAATAAAATGTGGACTTTCGATCCATGAGCTGAACTCTTTCCAATTAAAATTTCTCGAGGCTGTGCCGGTTTCTAATGTCAATGCTACTTCTGTAAATGACAATTTAAAAGCCTGTTTGAATGAAGGTGATTTCTTATAAACAATTCTAGGCAATAAAAACCAAAACAACAGCATCATCATTACCCATAAAAAAGAGCTTAATAAAAATGCAACCGGGGATATTTTTTTAAAGAAGAAGAGTGCGGCAGAGAATATGGCAAATACATTCACCAGAATCATCATTACTTTAATTTCTTTTCTTGTGATGAAGTGATAACGAAGTGCCTGAATTGTTTTTTGTTTGTCGTATTGGAAAGTTATTGGGGCCATTTGTTTTGTTTGTTGTTTGGAAGCCCCCTCAATCCCCCGAAGGGGGAAGTTGTGAGCAATTTTTTAAAAAAATTAATTTTGATTTTTTAATTTCTAATTTCTTTTTCGTCGATGCTCCATTCTGCAAGTGTTTCACCTTTTATTCCAATGAATGTAACTTTCATTACTCTTTCATTTTTTTTGCCGCTGAAAGATATTTTTGCAAAATTCTGTGCTTCGATTAATGTATTGGGTTCTCTGAAAGGATTGTTTAATTCAACTCCATTTACTTTGCTGACTCCTGAAGTATATGGAGATACGGTAATGTCATAAAGGGGATATAAGTTTTCCCTATTGTATTTGATGATTTCGCTGTGATGACGATCTCCTGTTAGAAAGAGCACGCCTTTTATTTGTTTAATTGTCAGGAAATTTAATAATTGATTATACTCAAAGGAATATTCCTGCATGCATTCATATTTATTGTTTGGGTTTAAAACCTGGCTACCGGTTACAATAATTTTGAAAGGTGCCTTACTAAACAAAAGTGCATTTTGTAACCATTGCATTTGTTGGGTGCCAAAATATTTTTTTTCTGTATTTGGGATACCATTAATACTATCGGGTTGATTAGGGTCTGACCGAAAATACCTGTCATCGGTTAAAAAGAAATCGACATCGCCATAACTAAACTGTGAATAAATACCTTTATTGTCTTCTCCGGCTGTTGGATTTAACCAATAGTTGTTAAATACTTCTCTGGTTTTTTCTTTTAATAAATAATGAGCTCCAGCATCATTGGGTCCATAATCATGATCATCCCAAATTGCATAATGAGGCATACTCGCCATAAACTTTTGTAAAATTGGGGTAGCCCTGTCGTGAGATGCTCTGTAATTCAATCCCCAAGCTGATGAATAATCAACTTCTCTTGTGTACCAATTGTCACCCAACCAAATATGAAAATCTGATTTTGTATTGGCCATTGTTTCGAAGATAGAAGAATCTCCACCATAAGACTTTCCGGGTCTGTCAAATTTTGGCTCATTGAAATAAGCACAACTTCCGGTTAAAAAACTAAAATCTGGTGCAGGCTTTCTCCATTGCCATAAATCTTTTGTGGTGAATTTTGTTTCAAAGGGGAATGACTCTTTTTTTCCATCTATTAAGACATCATATTTATATGTAGTACCAAATTCCAATCCATTCAATTCGATTTTTATAGGATTAAAAGATTTTCCCAACTCACCTTTATATTTTACGGTTGTACGATTGTCTTTTGATGACAGTTCATTCATGGGAAAATAGCTTACAGCAACATTCTTTACCGCTGATGATACTTCTAGCCAAATTGATGCTGTTCTTAATTCTACATTTCCTGCCCATGGACCGCTTATTAAATTGGGGGATTGGGAATAAGTAGTTAGTGAAAGTAAGAGGAGGATTATGGTTGAGAGTTTACGCATGTTTGTTGTTTATGGTTTGTGGTTTGTTTGGTGTTTATGGTTTAATGGTTTAAGCCGCTTCGCTGGTTTAATGGTTATTGAATCTAAAATCAAGTATCTAGAATCCAGCCTATCCAGCTAATCAAAATTTTCTTACAACTTCTCATTCTGCCTGTGCCTATCCCCATCCCTCAATGTCTTTTTTTCTATGTTTTTTTGAAGGGCTTCATTCAGATCTACACCTGTTTGGTTTGCAAGACAAATCAACACCCAAAGTACGTCGGCCATTTCATCTGCCATTTCTTTTCCTTTGTCGGATTCTTTAAAAGATTGTTCGCCATACTTTCTGACCATCAGTCTGCTCAATTCGCCAACTTCTTCCATAAGTATTCCCAAATTGGTCAATTCACTGAAATAGCGCACTCCTATTGTTTTTATCCACTCGTCTACTTTTGTTTGGGCTTCGGTTATGGTGAGTTGATGCATTTTTTGAATTTTGACTTTTAAATTTTGAATTTTTTATTATCACCTCCTATTCTTTATTCTTCGAATCGATCCAAATGGTGATGGGTCCGTCATTTAACAAAGAGACTTTCATGTCTGCTCCAAAGATTCCCGTTTGAATACTTTTTCCTAGATCTTTTTGCAATTGCAAGATAAGTTTTTGATAAATAGGAATTGCAATTTCAGATTTGCTGGCATTGATGTAACTTGGACGATTACCCTTCTTCGTTAGTGCGTGTAATGTAAACTGACTTACTAGCAAAATATCGCCACCACTATCTTTCACGGAAATATTCGGAATTTTATTTTCATCATCAAAAATTCTGAGGTTGATAATTTTGTTACTTATCCATTCAATATCATCATCGTTATCTGGATTTTCAATTCCTACAAAAACAAGTAAGCCATGTTCAATTGACGATTTTATTTTATCATCAATTTCTACGCTTGCATGTGTAACTCGTTGAATTAAAACCCTCATTTTATTAAAGCTATTTTTCAATAATTATCAGGCGAAATTACTGAGTAAAAATTTTATTAGTGAAATAACCTTATATCTACAAAATTTAATAGCAAATAAAAAATTTATTCTTTCCACAAATAGTGCAAAACTCATGAAAATCAATACGCATCTGACTTACAATATTTTACAGATATTTTGTCCACACCTTGTTGATATTTAGAAGCCGAATGGATGAGATACATCAGATATTTTCGTTGACCTCTAAAACGAGAATCACATAACTTACTAACTAACAAAAGAGATATTATGCCAGCAAAAAAGCAATCACCAAAAGCGCTCAGCTTCCAGCGTCAGTTCACGAGAGACGACGTAAGTCCTTATGACATGTTTGATTATGATTACCGCACCTCAGTTATTAAAAACCCAAGTGGCGAAGTTGTATTTCAAATGGATGACGTAGAAGTTCCAAAACAATGGAGCCAGATTGCCACAGATATATTAGCACAGAAATATTTTAGAAAAGCGGGTGTTCCAAAAGGAGATGGAACAACTGGAAGAGAAACCACAGTTAAACAAGTGGCACACCGTATGGCTCATTGCTGGAGAGTATGGGGTGAAAAATATAATTATTTCGCTTCTGCAAAAGATGCTCAGGTGTTTTATGATGAGTTAGTGTATTGCATTTTGAATCAAGCTTGTGTTCCTAATAGTCCACAATGGTTCAATACCGGATTACATGAAGTATATGGCATTACCGGAAAACCTCAAGGTCATTATTATGTAGATCCAAAAGATAGCCAATTAAAAAAATCAACTTCTGCATATGAGCGTCCTCAGCCTCATGCATGTTTCATTTTGAGTGTTGATGATGATTTAGTAAATGAAGGTGGCATCATGGATCTTTGGGTTAGAGAAGCCAGAATTTTCAAATATGGTAGTGGTGTGGGTACTAACTTCAGCAGCATCCGTGGCGAAGGTGAAAAATTAAGTGGAGGCGGTACATCAAGTGGATTGATGAGTTTCTTAAAAATTGGCGATCGCGCTGCAGGAGCTATTAAAAGTGGTGGAACAACAAGACGTGCTGCTAAAATGGTTTGTCTGGATTTAGATCATCCTGAAATCATGGAATTTGTAACCTGGAAATTAAAAGAAGAAGATAAAGTAGCTGCACTTATTGCTGCTGGCTACGCAAGTGATTACGAAGGTGAAGCTTACAGAACCGTTAGCGGACAAAATAGTAACAACTCTGTACGTATACCAAACTCTTTCTTCAAAGTTTTGGATGCTAATGGCGAATGGGAATTAAAAGCCAGAAGTACAGGAAAAACCATGAGAACGGTAAAAGCTCAGGAACTATGGGATCAAATCAATTACGCAGCTTGGCGTTGTGCAGATCCGGGAACACAATACGATACAACTATCAACGAATGGCATACTTGTCCTGAAGGTGGTCCAATCCGTGCTTCTAATCCTTGTAGCGAATATATGTTCCTTGATAACACGGCTTGTAATTTAGCCAGTGTAAATCTGCGTCGTTTCTTTAACGAAGACAATAACCTTTTCGATGTAAAAGGATTTGAATATACTTGCCGCCTTTGGACTGTTGTTCTTGAAATTTCAGTTTTGATGGCTCAATTCCCTTCTAAAGAAGTAGCTCAATTGAGTTATGACTACAGAACTTTAGGATTGGGTTATGCAAACCTTGGTAGTATGTTGATGGTAAGTGGTATCGCTTATGATAGTGAACAAGCAAGAGGAATTGCCGGTGCTATTACCGCTATCATGACAGGTATCGCATATAAAACATCCGCTGAAATGGCCGGTTTCCTAGGCACATTCGACAGATACCAAGAGAACAAACATCACATGCTTAAAGTAATGCACAACCATCGTGCAGCTGCTTATGATGCAATGGATGCTTACGAAGGAATTGAAATCAAGCCTCATGGTATCAATGCTAAATATTGTCCTGATTATTTATTGAAATCAGCAACTAAAGCATGGGATGATGCAGTTCAATTAGGTGAGAAAAACGGATATCGTAATGCACAAACTACTGTAATTGCTCCAACAGGAACAATTGGTTTGGTTATGGATTGTGATACAACAGGTGTTGAACCAGATTTCGCTTTGGTTAAATTCAAAAAATTAAGTGGTGGTGGTTATTTCAAAATTATCAACCAAAGTGTGCCTCAAGCATTACGCAATCTTAAATATTCAGAAAAAGAAATTGAAGAAATTGTAAACTATGCAAAAGGACATGCTACTTTAAAAGGTGCTCCATTCATCAATGAAGAATCATTATTAGCAAAAGGTTTCTTGCCTACAGAAATTCAAAAATTGAATTCAGCCATGGCAAGTGCTTTTGAAATCGGGTTTGTATTCAATGTATATACTTTAGGAGAAGCTTGTTTACAACGTCTTGGATTCACTGCAGAACAATACAGTGATTTCGGATGGAGTTTATTGGAAGCGCTTGGATATACAGACGAGCAAATCGATGCTGCTAACATCTATGTATGCGGTACCATGACAGTAGAAGGTGCGCCATATTTGAAAGACGAACATTTATCTGTTTTTGATTGCGCTAACAAGTGTGGTCAAACAGGAGAAAGATATATTCATGCACATGGCCACATCCGTATGATGGCTGCTGCACAACCATTCTTAAGTGGCGCTATCAGTAAAACCATCAACCTTCCAAACGAAGCAACTGTTGAAGAAATTGCTGATTCATATCGCTTAAGCTGGGAATTGGGATTGAAAGCGTGTGCGCTTTACCGTGATGGCTCTAAATTGAGTCAGCCTTTGAGTAACAAATCTGATAAGAAGAAAAAAGTTACAGACGAAGCAGAAGAGAAAGAAGAAATAAAAGATACAGTAGGCGAAAGCACTTTTGTTGATATGGGCAAATTGACTATCGATGAATTGCTTGAAGAGATGAACAAGCGTGTTCAAAGCAGTGCAGATACTTCCTTGAAGCGTCAATTGGCCATGATTGTTGAGCGCAGAGCTTTACCAGCAAAACGTAGAGGCTTCACTCAAAAAGCAAAAATCAACGGACAAGCTTTATTCTTAAGAACTGGAGAATACAATGATGGTACTTTAGGAGAAATCTTCATCGACATGGCGAAAGAAGGTGCTACTATGCGTAGTATGTTGAACTGCTTTGCTATTGCTATTTCTATCGGTTTACAATATGGTGTTCCTTTAGAAGAATACGTTGAGAAATTTGTATTCACTCGTTTCGAACCAGCAGGTCGTGTAGAGCATCCAAATATCAAAACAACTACTTCTATCATCGACTTTATGTTCCGTTCATTAGCTTACGAATATTTAGGCAGAACTGATTTAGTTCATGTTTTGGATAAGCCAGAAGTTGGAAATTTAGGCAATGAAGAATGGGACGAACAACCCACTATCGGTGAAAGAACTCCTGAATTAAGTGAAGTAAGAGTGGTAGGGAATGCAGATACTGATGTTAAAGCACACAGAGCTGCAAGTCCGGTAAAAGCTACTTCATCATTAGATGCCGTTAGTGCTGCAAATAAATCAATGCAAGGAGATGCTCCAGCTTGTAATACTTGTGGACATATCACGGTAAGAAGCGGTACTTGTTACAAATGTTTGAATTGCGGCAACAGCTTAGGTTGCAGCTAAAGATAGTGTCTGATTAATTGCAAAACACCAAGCCATCGGAGTAAAATCTGGTGGCTTTTTTTGTGGCCTCCCCTAACCCCAAAGCCTCCCCTAACCCCTCCAAGGGAGGGGAATGATTGGCGCGAATATTTACCGTGGGGGAATGAGTGATGGGGGTGAGGGATTGTGAAGATGGGGGTAGTTTTTTAATAATAATAATTTCGCCCACCGTTGAAACGGTGGGCTAGAATAAAATAACAGATAATCGATTCGAATTTTAATTACATTTTAAATAATGGCCGATTTATTTTTTATTAGCCCACCGTTTCAACGATGGGCATTCGGATTAAATGTCGAATCCAAAAATTAAGAAAATAAAAAAATCACTTCCCTTTTCCATTCAAAAAATCAAATCCCTCATCCTCTAAACTCTTCATTTTAATTTTCTGCTCTTTTATATATTGATAAACGCTATCAACCCTTGATTCACTCACAGAAAATGCCGCATATCCTTTTTGCCAAGCAAACTTTTCTGTTGTTGCTTTATGCATATTTATAAAATGTGATGAGAGTCCTTTAATGTGTTTCATTACTTCAGAAAGTGGTCTTTGCGGCCCTAACATAAAAAGACAATGCACATGATCTGGAAGACCGTTGACAATCTTTAATGTGCAATCCATCGATTTGAATTCTGAATAAAGACAAGAATACAATTGTTCTTCAATGTCAGTTGTAATTATAGGGTTGCGGTCTTTGGTTGCAAAAACGGCATGAACCCAAACGTTATAATATGAATGTGGCATAATGATGCAAATTAATTTGACGTCAATAAATAACCTTGTTGTTTACATCTTGTCTATGATGTTTTTTATCTGATTAACCTTGATGTTTTAAACAAGGCCACCCACCGTTGAAACGGTGGGCTATAATACAATGACAGACAAAATATCATAGAAAATTTATCCGAATTTTAACACCATTTAAAATAATCACCGATTTATTTTTTGTTAGCCCACCGTTTCAACGGTAGGCGGAAATATTGAATTGAAATAATGATGATATTCTAATTTTGAAATACCTACACCCACCGTTGAAACGGTGGGCTATAATACAATACAGGAAAATTTCACAGATCATGAATTCTAATTTTATATACTGAACAATATTTTTTTATTAGCCCACCGTTTCAATAGTGGGTGATTGGATTAAATTGGTATTACCTCAATCATTTTTTGGAATACCAACAAATGCCGGATTTGTCATTATGTTTCACCGTTTCAAAGCTTCCTCATTTTACATTTCTTAATTATCGATTTTCCTCCCCTAATTTTCTATCTTTGCGCCATATGGCAAACGAAATAAATAATTTCCAGGAAATCATCTCTCATTGTAAAGAATACGGATACATTTTTCAATCATCAGAATTATATGATGGCCTCAGCGCCGTGTATGATTACGGACAAATGGGGGCTCAGTTAAAAAAGAACCTCCGTGACGAATGGTGGAAAAGCATGACTCAAATGCACGACAATATCGTTGGTATCGATGCGGCCATCTTCATGCACCCTACCGTTTGGAAAGCCAGTGGTCACGTTGATAATTTCAGCGACCCAATGATAGATAATAAAGACAGCAACAAAAGATATCGTGTTGATCATTTGATTGAAGCTCATGTTGAAACTCTGAATAAAGAAGCGGGTGAAGCGTTGATTGCAGAAATGGATAGATTGCTTGCCGCTGATGATTTGGCTGGCTTGAAAACATTGATAGAAAGCAATAAAATAAAATGTGGCATTAGCAAAACTTGCAACTGGACAGACGTTCGTCAGTTCAACCTCATGTTTAGCACACAAATAGGTAGTGTTGCTGAAGAAGCAGATACTATTTATTTAAGACCTGAAACAGCACAAGGTATTTTTGTCAACTTCTTGAATGTCCAAAAAACAGGAAGAATGAAAATTCCTTTCGGTATTGCACAAACTGGTAAAGCATTCAGAAATGAAATTGTTGCGCGTCAGTTTATTTTCAGAATGAGAGAATTTGAACAAATGGAAATGCAATTCTTCGTTCGTCCTGGTACACAAATGGAATGGTACAATTATTGGAAAGACGCCAGAAAAAAATGGCATGAAAGCATCGGCATACCATCTGAAAAATTAAGATATCATGATCATGTGAAATTGGCACATTACGCTGATGCTGCTCTAGATATAGAATTTGAATTCCCTTTCGGATGGAAAGAATTGGAAGGCATTCACAGTCGTACTGATTTTGATTTAAGTCAGCACGCCAAATTCAGTAAAAAGAAAATTCAATATTTCGATAATGATTTGAATGCTGAAGGAAAGCCTTATGGCAACTACACTCCTTTCGTTGTGGAAACTTCAGTTGGACTTGATCGTCTATTCTTGACTGTTATATCCCTGGCTTATCAAGAAGAAAAGTGGACCAAAGAGGATGGAACAGAAGACAGTCGTGTGGTAATGAAAATTCCTGCAAAGATTG
>CALPIT020000032.1 GCA_943323705.2 Streptomyces griseus | reverse complement strand
TGAAAATTGACCCAAATCATTAGTTTGATTTTGATACTCAATTTTCTTTTTTCGACTTTTGAAAACCATTATTTCATTGGGAAGCTCACGTCCCTTGAAATCAGTAACTGTTACATTTATGGGTGCATCTTTAGGCAAAGGCGTTTCCTTAGGCATTTCAAAAGTCATATTAATCTTTGAAAAATCAAAATTCATGCTTCCGCTTGCCACTGTAAGTGTGTTTGAAGCATTATCGAATTTCGATTCCCCCAAAGTGGCAATAGTTGAATTGCCAATCAGAAAGGGAGCATCCATATCTTTAACAATTGTGCATTTTATATTAGCAATTTTCAATCCTGCAAACTGAAAATCTTTTAGCGTTAGCACAACACCTTCGGCAAGACTTTCTTCGTCTGTTGAATCATATCTAGGTACGCCTATAATATCTGTCTTGCGAAAAAATTCATTTCGAAACATATACATCGCTTGCTTTTGAGAAACTAAATTCTCAGATTCTTCTTCGCTAAAAATGAAACAAGCCTGCAAACCATTGGCTTTGCAAGGAATCAACAAAAGACCGTCTTCGTTTTTTACAATAATTTTTGTTTGTGAAAACCCGAAAAATGTAAATGACATAAAAAGCAAAAAGAGTATTTTTTTCATTTCGAAGTATTTATGATGATATTTAGTAAAAATAAAAAAGACCCGATAAAAAGAAAATTATAATTATAATTTTTGCTGCATTTGTTGAACCATAGTTTTCTTCCAGGATGCAAAATCTCCTGCTATAATATGATTTCTTGCTTCACGCACCAACCATAAATAAAAAGCTAGATTGTGAACACTGGCAATAGTCAATCCAAGAAATTCTTTGGCTTTCAATAAATGTTTGAGATATGCTTTTGAATAATAAGCACTCATGGCACAATCAATAGTGTCATCTATTGGAGAAAAATCGCGCTCCCATTTTTTATTGTCAATATTAATGATGCCATTGGCAGTGAACAGCATAGCATTGCGGCCGTTTCTTGTTGGCATTACACAATCAAACATATCTATTCCCATTTCAATGCACTCCAATATATTCCAAGGCGTACCAACGCCCATTAAATAACGCGGTTTGTCTTCAGGTAAATGATCACAACACAACGCGCATATTTCATACATTTTTTCTGTAGGCTCTCCTACACTCAAACCACCGATTGCATTGCCCGTTGCATTTTTTGAAGCCACATATTCGCAAGAAGCTTTTCTTAAATCATGATGAATACCACCTTGAACAATCGGGAATAAATTTTGTGTGTAGCCATATTTATCAGGTGTATGGTTGAATTGATTGAAACATCTGTCTAACCACCTGTTGGTAAGCTCCAAAGACTTTTTTGCATATTGATATTCACTAGCACCAGGTGGGCATTCATCAAATGCCATAATGATATCTCCACCTATTGTGCGTTGCGTATCCATCACATTTTCGGGTGTAAATAAATGTTTACTGCCATCGATATGAGATTGAAAAATCACACCTTCTTCTGTAATTTTCCTACTGGCCGCCAAAGAAAATACCTGAAAACCGCCACTATCCGTAAGTATCGGCTTATGCCAGCCATTAAACTGATGTAAACCGCCTGCAGCTTCCAATGTTTGCAAACCGGGGCGTAAATACAAATGATAAGTGTTCCCTAAAATAATTTGCGCACCAACATCATTAATCAATTGTTGTTGTGAAACCGCCTTTACGCTTCCCACAGTTCCCACCGGCATAAAAATGGGTGTTTCGATTTCGCCATGATCTGTTTTTATTTTGCCCGCTCTTGCTTTTGAAAGCAAATCTTTCTTTTCCAGCGTAAATGCTAATGCAGCCATATTTTATGATTCAGGTTGCAAATATAAATTTTAAAAATGCTATAAAATTCAAAAGTATAAATTCAAAATTTAAAATGAATAACATCGTCATTTTTTACTTTTCACTTTTGAATTTTGACTTTATTTTCCACACATTGAAGTTGAATAATGAATCTAAAGCATATTTTTGCAGCGATGAACACTACTTATTTACTTGATCATTGGCCTTTGATAGTTTTCTATTTTTTCTGCACCATCACTGCCATACAGATTTTTTACTTTTTATTCTTTTTTTTCAGATTGGCATTTTACAAACAAAAAACCAGATCTAATACACAAACTCATCCAGTTAGTGTAATTGTGTGCGCAAGAGATGAAGCCGCCAATTTAGCCCATCACCTTCCTGGTATTTTAATTCAAGAATACAATACCACTCATGAAGTAATTGTGGTGAATGACAATTCTTACGACGACAGTAAATACGTGCTTGAGGAATTAAGAAAAGCATTTAAACAAATGCAGGTTATAGAGTTAACACAAGAAGCTAAGATGATTCCTGGAAAAAAATTTCCATTAGCAGTAGGTATCAAATCGGCAAAAAACGAAATTGTATTACTTACAGATGCAGATTGCGTTCCGGCTACAGAGCACTGGATTCAGTCTATGCAAGATTGCTTTCGCGATAATACTGAGATTGTACTCGGTTATGGTGCCTATCACAAACAGAACTCATTGCTCAATAAATTAATTCGTTGGGAAACTTTCCATACTGCTTTACAATACATGAGTTATGCTTTGGCCGGCGTTCCTTACATGGGTGTTGGCAGAAACCTCAGTTATAAAAAAGAAATATTTTATAGACACAAAGGCTTTTCTGCTCATAACAACATCCCTGGTGGAGACGACGACCTATTGGTAAATATGGCCGCAACCAGCAAGAATACAAGAATCAATATCAATAAAGATTCTTTTACATTAAGCAAGCCAGCTAAAACATGGAATCAATGGATGAAACAAAAAAGTAGACATTACTCAACAGGAAAATATTATAAGAAATCACATAAATTTTTATTGGGTTTATTTTCGCTGACACATTTTTTATTTTACCCTGCGTTCATTGTTAGTTGTTTATTTTACAATTGGAAATGTGGCTTAATCGTTTTTGGAGCCAGATTTTTATTTCAACTTGTAGCCTATGTAAGAACATTGAACAAGCTGGATGAAAAAGATTTGATTCCTTACATTCTTTTCTTTGACATTTGGATGTTCTTCTATTATTTGATATTTGCACCAGCTTTAATTAGAAAAGCAAAAATGACTTGGAAATAAATCTAATTAATTTCAGTAACTCGATAATACAAATTAAAAAATCAAAATTTAAAATTCAAAAAAGAAATTTCTTCATTTTTTTTAATTTTTACTTTTAAATTTTGAATTAATCATTCACAATGGAAATAATTGAAAAATATTTTTCGGATTTCACGCCTAAACAAAAAGAACAACTCAATGCATTGTTGCCTTTGTATAAAGAGTGGAACGAAAAAATAAATGTAATCAGCAGAAAGGATATAGATAATTTTTATTTACATCATGTCTTACATTCATTAACGATTACCACACAATTTGAATTTGAAAAAGGCCCATCCATCATGGATCTTGGCTGTGGTGGTGGATTTCCTGGAATACCCCTGGCAATATTTTTTCCTGAGACAGAATTTTATATGGTCGATAGCATTAACAAGAAATTAAATGTAGTGAAAGAAATTGCTGCATCCATAGGATTGAACAATATAACAGTAATGCATACACGTGCTGAAGAAATCAAAGACAGAAAGTTCGACACTGTGGTTTCAAGAGCTGTTGCCCCACTGAAAGAATTATGGCAATGGAGCAAACCATTAATCAAAAGAATAAAAACAGACAACGAAAATGTACCCAATGGTTTAATCTGCCTTAAAGGTGGAGACCTCACCAAAGAAATACAAGAAAGTGGCTGCAAGCCTTATGTATGGGACATTGACAAGGTTTTCCCTGAAGCTTATTTCAAAGAAAAATACATGCTGTATCAACCTTTGAAATAGTTACCAATTCAATTCTATCTGATTGTTTTTCCTATCCACATCAGCCATTCTTTTTGATGGGTCAATTTCGGCTTTTGTTAATTCAGTCAATCTTTTATTGAAACTTAAAATATAAGTAGGTCTTGTCCAAATCCATTCTTCTTCAGTTATGGTTTTCTGGTTCTTATCTTCTGGGAGTTTTGCAGCAAACATTTCATTCATAGGAATCAAATGCATTTCATTAGTACCATCTTTGAAATTCAATTGCAAATCTAACGGCATAGGCATCAAGCCTACTCTTTTGATTCTGATTTTGGATTGCCCATTTTCTTCCCACAAACTATCTATAGTGTAATCAATTGTTTTAGTAGAATGAACCCAATATTCATGATACCAGTCTAGTTGAATTCCACTAGCTTTTTCTGCCACTCTAATAAAATCATAATCATTAGGATGTTTGAATTTCCATTGATTGTAATAATCTAGAATAATTTTATCTCTTACCGCTGCGCCTACTATATATCCAAGCTGTTCCATGAAAACTTCACCTTTGGAATAAGAGTTAATGCTATAACTAAAATTTGTATTGTAATGATCCGAATGTGTGCACATAGGTTCATCTAATTTACTTTTTACCAAAGCAAAATAAGATGAGTAAGAGCCTGCATGATCTTCAGGCAACGTGTTGATCAGGTTTTTCAAATCCTCATTTTTGGGGTTACTGATGAGCGCGTCTTTGTACTCCATTATAGAAGACTTTCCATAATAAAATTTCGAAACCAGATCCTCTGCAAAACTGGTAAAACCTTCGTCCATCCATGGATACTTACCTTCATTGGTACCCAATATCATCTGGTACCAACTGTGCATCCACTCATGAAAGACAGTTCCTAAAGATGGCCCGCTAATCAACGTAGCCATAGGATATTCCATGCCACCATCACCACCTTGTATAAACGAATATTGAGGATAAGGATATTTACCGAAATGTTGTTCAATAAAAGGTAAAACTTTCACTGCAGCATCAGCAACTTTAATCCATAAACTATCATTAGCCGAACTGTTCGGAACGTCATTGTAAATCACATGTAAAGCCGGACCATTTTTTACGGCTCTCGTGATGTGTTTATAATCAGGGTCTGCAGCCCACACAAAATCATGAATATTCTGTCCTTTGAAATGCCATGTTCTTTTTTGAGTTGTGCATGGCTTTAATTCAGATCCAGGTTTGTCGTAACCCCAACCAATTTCATTGGCATTAACCAACACACCAGTACCACCTATTTTATAAGATTTATCAATATTGATGGTAACATCAAAATCGCCCCAAACTCCATAAAACTCTCTTGCCACGTAAGGAGTTGGATGCCATCCTTCTGCATCATACTCACATAATTTAGGATACCATTGGCTCATGCTATAACGAACACCTGTTTGTGGATTATCGCGGCCGCTTCTGCGCACCTGCAAGGGAATCTGAGATTCAAATTCCATATCAAATACAACAGAAGTCTTTGGTAAAATCGGCGACGACAAAATAACTTCTAAAATTGTTTCATGGTATTTTATTTTCTGAACAACACCATTCATTTTTAATGAAATTATTTTCTGATAACCTATTTCATTATCCTTTAGATTTAATATTCTGTCTTTTACTCTTCCGTCCCAATCTTGCCTGCCATTGTTTAGTTTTTTCCCCAACTCTCTACTTCTGGCATCCATGCTGCTGTTTGGCTGAAACGCATTCCAATATAAATGATAAAACACTTTATCCAACTTCTCACTTGAGTTGTTTTGATAAACTAGCTTTTGCTTACCATTTACATGATTGGTAAGTGTATCAACATCAACAACCATAGTGTACTTTACAGATTGCTGCCACTTTTGAGAGTGAGCCACTGTTGACAGTAAAAAGCAAAAAGTAAAAAATAAAAAAATATTTCTCATAAAAAATTATTTAAAATCAAAACTCAAAATCAAATCACCAAATTAACCAATTATCAAATTGCCAAATTAATTGCCCCCTTCCACCACAATCACAATCTCTCCTTTCACCGCTTTGGCATTAAAATAATCGTATACTTCTTGTAAAGTCCCTCTTTTGTTCTCTTCAAATTTTTTGGAGAGTTCTCTGCTCACACTGCATTTTCTATCAGCACCAAAGTATTCAATAAATAGATGTAAAGTCTTTACCAATCGCATTGGACTTTCATAAAAAATCATGGTGCGAACTTCTGTAGCGAGTTTTTTCATTAAAGTTTGACGACCTTTCTTTAAAGGCAAAAAACCTTCAAAACAAAATGCATCAGTTGGTAACCCACTATTTACTAAAGCTGGGACAAAAGCAGTTGCACCAGGCAAACAACATACCTCAACATTATTTTCAACACAAGCTCTTACCAAGAGAAAAGCAGGGTCACTAATTCCAGGGGTACCCGCATCCGTTAGTAAAGCTATATTTTTCCCGGTTTTTAATTGGTCAACTAGATGAGAAACAATTTTATGTTCATTATGCTGATGATATGGAGACAGCGGTTTGTGAATCAAGTAATGATTTAACAAAACAGATGAGGTACGTGTGTCTTCAGCAAGAATCAAATCTGCAGTTTTCAAAACCTCAACAGCTCTGAATGTCATATCTGCAAGATTGCCAATTGGCGTAGGAACGAGATAAAGCATGCTTTATGATAAGATTGTAACTTCAAAGTTCTCCATCACTTGATTGGAAAGCAGTTTTACAGCAGCTTCCGAAGCAATTTGATGGGCCTCTTCTTTTGATGCTGCTTCTATTTGAACATCAATATGTTTTCCAATTCTCACATCTCCAACAGTTGATAATCCTAAATTGTGTAAGCCCCCTAAAACTGCCTTTCCTTGTGGATCGAGCAAGTCTTTCAATGGCATTACTTTGATTTGTGCAGTAAAATTCATTTGATTTTATTTTATAGTTGAGATGACAACTTTTTTTTGAACACCAAAGATAAAATAATATAAGTGACAAACAACAAAGGCACAGCTAGCCAGCCCAAACTTATTGAAAAAACAACTCCAGCTACAACCATCAAATACAAATGCAAATTGTCTTTCACATTCAGATATTTGATTTTTAGTGACATGATACTCATATTGCCAACCATCAATAAGCAAAGCACTAATACAATTGCATATAAAACCCATTTATTCAATAACAACTGATAAACAATTTCATATTGCGCATGCCAGTAAATCAATGGGAAAGAAGCAACTAAAATACCAATTGCGGGTGTGGGAACGCCTTTAAATACTGTTGATTGTGATTTATCTAAATTGAATTTAGCCAATCTGTATGCTGCAGCGGCAGCAATGAAAAATGCGGGTATTAACAATAATACAGACGTTTCGATGCCGTTTGTTTCACTGGCATAACTCATCCTCAAAAATTGATAGATAATCATAGATGGGGCAACGCCAAAACTGACAACATCAGCCAAAGAGTCTAATTGTTCCCCCATAGCTGATGTGGCATTGAAAAGACGGGCAACAAATCCATCCAGAAAATCTACAACTCCGGCAAGGCCAATGAATAAAGAGGCCATCCATATTTTTTCAGGGATATCTATAAACTGTGAACCATCTGCGTCAATTTGAATGGTAATCCCGTTTTGCAAAGTAGCCACAATGGCCATGCATCCAAACACAAGATTGAGTAATGTAAATAAATTAGGTATCTGCTTCATTAAATCAATAATGGTTTTATTTGTTCTTCATAAATGCCTCAATATCCTCAACTGTTATTGGAATATTTTTCATTAAATCTTTATTTCCGTTTTTGGTAACCCAGAAATTATTTTCAATTCTGATGCCCATTTGCTCTTCTTCGATATAAATACCAGGCTCTATTGTGAACACCATGCCTGCTTTAATCGGCTCAGTTCTGGTTCCCAAATCATGAACATCGATACCCAAATGATGTGAAATGCCATGATACAAATACCTACTATAGGCTCTGTTTTCTGGATCTTCGTTTTTGATATCAGATTTGCGTAACAATCCAATTTTTTGAAAAACAACAGTAGCTTCATCTCCGACTAGTTTGGTATAATCGATGATGCTAATGCCAGGCTTTAAAATACTGGCAGCATAATGATGTAAATGTAAACAAGCATTATACACTGTTTTCTGACGACGTGTAAATTTTCCATTAACAGGAATTGTTCTGGTCAAATCAGCGCAATAATTTCCATACTCAGCACCAAAATCCATTAAAATCAATTCGCCATCTTTACACTCTTTGTTGTTTTCTACATAGTGTAAAGTTCTTGCTCTGTCGCCACTAGCAATGATTGAGCCATAAGCAGGGCCACTAGCCCTTTGAGACAAAAATGAATGGTATATTTCAGCTTCAATTTCATATTCCATTACACCTGGTTTGATAAACTGTAATAATCTTCTAAAAGTATTATCTGTAATATCAATAGCTTTTTGCATCACTTCAACTTCAAGTGACGATTTTATTGCCCTTAGTTCTTTCAATAATTTTGCACTGCGCTTATATTGATGCAATGGATATCTTTCTCTCATCATCTGAGCATATCTGTAATCTCTTACAGGTACAAGATTTGCTTTGCGATCGTTTTCATTTGTGTTTAAATAAATACAATCAGCCGAATGAATCCAAGGTTGTAAAAAACCATCAATAGCATCCAACCATAATATTGTTTGTATACCTGAAATCGAAGTAGCCTCATGTTTTCTTAGTCTGTGTCCATCCCATTTTTCTTTGATTTCATTTGGTCTCACTAAAACCAAAACTTCTCTGAATTTAGGATCTGGATTTCCAGGATAGATGATCAACATGGTATCTTCCTGTTCAATGCCAGTCAACCAAAATAAATCTGAATTTTGTTTGAATTTATATACTTGATCGGCATTTGTTGGCAATTCATCATTACTATTAAAAATGGCAATTGCGTTTTTCTCCATTTTATCGGTAAAACGCTTACGGTTGTTGATGAAAATTTCAGGATTTAGTGGCAAATACTTCATTGCTGATATTTTTTCTGATTGTAAGTGATAAAAATAAGTTTACAAGATACATTATTATCCTACATTGATACACGGCTAAAAAAAATGTTGATTTTTTTGAAAAATAATTACTGTTTAACAAATGTGGCAAAACACTAACCGACAAAAAAATATTGTTAGACGATATTAAATATAAGACAACTTTATTTGTTATTTTTTGATTTTTTTTAATTTTGATACTCTTTTTCCAGCCTTTTTATAAATTATCGATGATTACCTTTGTTTGAGCACTAAACTACAACAACGCTATGCCAGCTATACAAACAACTGAAGTTCCATTGTCATCATTACAAGAACTGGGCTTAAAAAACAACCAAACGGTTCACTATCAATTGAAGCCATCAGAACTTACCTCACAAGCCCTACAGCGCAAAGAGGGTGTTTTAAATGATACAGGAGCATTACTCATCAATACCGGGGAATTTACTGGTAGAAGTCCAAAAGACAAATTCATCGTAAAAGACGACATCACCAAAGACAGCGTTCATTGGAATGAATTTAACCTGCCAATTGAAGAGTCTATTTTTGATAACATGCATCAAAAGCTAACAACTTATCTTTCTGAAAAAGAAATCTGGGTTAGAGATTGTTATGCTTGTGCTGACTCAAAATACAGAATTAATATTCGCGTAATCAATGAAAATCCATGGAGTAATTTGTTTGCATACAATATGTTTTTAAGGCCAACAGAAAATGAATTGGAAAATTTCGTTCCAGAATGGCAGATTATTCAGGCCCCAAATTTCAAAGCCGATCCAAAAACGGATGGCACCAGACAACACAATTTCGCCATGGTTAGTTTTAAAAAGAAACTGATACTCATTGGAGGAACTGGTTATACCGGTGAAATTAAAAAAGGCATATTTACTATTTTAAATTTCATTCTTCCTCATGAAAAAAATGTACTGAGCATGCACTGCTCAGCCAATATGGGTAAAGAAGGCGACACAGCCATATTTTTCGGATTGAGCGGAACGGGTAAAACTACATTAAGTGCCGACCCAAACAGAAGCTTAATTGGTGATGACGAACATGGATGGAATGATGAAACTGTTTTCAATTTCGAAGGTGGTTGTTATGCAAAAACAATTGACTTAAGCGAAGAAAAAGAACCAGAAATATTCCATGCGATAAAGCCAGGCGCACTCGTTGAAAATGTAACACTTGTCAATGGAACAAATACAATTGATTTTCATAGCAAAGCCATTACAGAAAACACAAGAGTGAGCTATCCCCTATCATTCATCAGTAATGCACTAGAGCCGTCTATTGGCAAGACCCCAAAAAATATATTCTTCCTAACTGCTGATGCTTATGGCATTTTGCCTCCCATCAGCAAATTGAATCCTGGACAAGCCATGTATCAATTTATCAGTGGATATACGGCTAAAGTAGCGGGAACTGAAGCTGGTGTAACCGAACCTAAATCTACATTTAGCGCTTGCTTTGGCGCTCCATTCATGCCATTGCATCCGGGGAAATACGCAGAGATGCTAGGAAAAAAAATGAAAGAACATCAGGTAAATGTATGGATGATCAATACAGGCTGGAGTGGTGGCCCTTATGGCGTTGGGCAACGTATGAAACTTTCTTACACAAGAGCCATGATTACAGCTGCTTTAGAGAACAAACTTAATGACCTTCAATTTGAAGCCCATCCAGTATTTGGAATGTTGATGCCAACAACTTGTCCGAATGTTCCGGCAGAAATTCTAAATCCAAGAAACACTTGGACAAATAAAGAAGACTATGATAAAAAAGCAAAAGATTTGGCAGCACAGTTTATTAAAAACTTTGAGAAATATGCAGCAGGTGTAAATGCAGAAACTTTAGCTGCAGCACCTAAAATTTAAACATGAGAAAACACAACAAAAGCAAAGCCCCGAAATTTAGGGGCTTTACTTTTTAAAATATTTTGAGTTGATGATACCTCCACAATTGATAATTAAAATACCATTTCCGGCACCTCTCCTTCAACAATTAAATTACCTGCAGTCTTGGATACAATTTCTTCTACCGTTACACCTGGAGCTCTTTCAAGCAATTTAAATCCTGTTTTATCTATTTCCAGCACTGCAAGTTCTGTTACAATTTTCTTCACGCATCGTATACCCGTAATCGGTAGTTGACACTCTTTCAGTAACTTACTTTCCCCTTTTGGGTTGGTATGCATCATCGCCACTACGATATTTTTTGCACTTGCCACAAGATCCATAGCGCCTCCCATTCCTTTGACCATTTTGCCAGGAATTTTCCAGTTGGCAATATCTCCATTTTCACTAACCTCCATAGCTCCTAAAACAGTAAGATCTACTTTACCAGAACGTATCATGCCAAAACTCATGGCACTGTCAAAAAAAGAAGAACCGGGGATTGTGGTAATCGTTTGTTTACCTGCATTTATCAAATCTGCATCCTGTTTTCCTTCTTTTGGAAATGGTCCCATTCCTAACAAACCATTTTCGCTTTGCAAAGTAACATTGATACCTTCTGGAACATAATTCGCTACTAATGTTGGAATACCGATACCCAAATTCACGTAAAAACCGTCTTTCAGTTCTTTAGCAATTCTTTGGGCAATTTGAAATTTATCTAAAGCCATTTAAAAATGTTTGTGGTTTGTTGTTTGGTGTTTGTGGTTTGTTGTTTGGTGTTTGGTGTTTGTTGTTTGGTGTTTGGCGTTAAGACCTTTTGAACTTATTGAACCTTTTGAACCATTGTAACCTATTTTACTTACTCAACGTCAACTGCTCAATTCTCTTTTCATAATTTTTCCCTTCAAAAATTCTTTGTACATAAATACCTGGTGTATGAATATGATTGGGGTCTAATTCTCCAACAGGCACAAGATGTTCTACTTCTGCAATGGTTATTTTTCCGGCCATCGCCATTAAAGGATTGAAATTTCTTGCCGTATCCTTAAAAATCAAATTCCCCATTGTATCTCCTTTCCATGCTTTAACGATTGCGAAGTCTGCATCAAAGGCCATCTCCAATAAATAATCTTTTCCATTGAAATTCCTGACTTCTTTTCCTATAGCAACTTCTGTTCCCACTCCTGCTGGCGTATATATTGCTGGCATTCCATATCCTGCAGCCATACATCTTGTCGCCAATGTGCCTTGTGGAATCAATTCAACTTCAAGTTCACCGCTTAATAATTGTCTTTCGAATTCCGCATTTTCACCAACATAAGATGAAATCATTTTCTTAACTTGTTTTTGTTGCAACATTAAACCAATTCCGAAATCGTCAACGCCTGCATTATTTGAAATGCAAGTAAGTTGTTTTACTGCTTTTTTTACCAAAGCCGTAATGCAATTTTCTGGTATGCCACAAAGTCCAAATCCGCCTAACATCAACACCGCCCCATCCTGAATATCTGAAATAGCATCATCTGCATTTTGATATATTTTACTCATAGTTTGATTAAAGTTTAATCTTTCTGAAAAACGGTTATCTTGTTTTGTGAAGCTGTAATACTGTCCAATAAAGCATTCATCAAATCAGGATGCTTATAATAATATTCGTAACTTTTATAAAATGCTGCTTTTGAAATGTTGTATTTGTTGAAAATAATTTGCTGCATTTTTACATTCTCCAAAGTATCTGTACCCGGATGTTCTCTTTTGATAAATTCTTCAGATAATACATCTGCCTTAACAAAATCCCACATCACCAATTTCATTTTTTCTGGCTTGATAATATCTGCAGGAAATTGTTTCTTTTCTGAACAAGAAAAAAAAACGGCACTTAATATCAGGAAAGAAAAAAGATTTCTCATTTCAGTTGTTCTTTATATTTGGAAGCATTGGTTAAATCTAGTCTGCTCAATACATCTACTGCGCGTGCTTTATCTGCTGGTGCAGCTTTAGAAAACAATTTAATCAACTCATTGGATTTTCCTTGTAAAAAAAATTGATTGATCATCGTATTTGGATTCTCTGCATTGAAAGCATCAAGTTGATTCAAAACAGACAACATTTCTGAACGGGCTTTCTTATCATCTTGATAAAAATTATCTAAAGAATTGCGGTAATAACTATAAAAAATATCCTGCATCACACCATACCTCGCATCTAATATATTAGTCACTAGCCAATACCTGTTTCTGATTCCATCGAAAGCTTTCCAACCGGTTATAGACCTGCCGTCTGGTGCATTATTCACTATGTTTTGTGCTTTTTGAAAATAAGGATCACCCCCGTGTGGTGCAAATGAAAGTGCATCAAATCCTATAATCATATATGCATAATAAGCAAACACGGCAGTTAGGTTAGATGCAAGTGCATCATTGCCTGACACCCTGTTTTCATTAAAATCCAACTGCTGAAACTCCAGATATTTAAATGTAAAATTATCGTCTTTGTAATTGATGATAGGCGACAAATAAGATGTATTAAAAACGGGTCTTGCCGATTGAATAGTAATTGACGAACTATACACATTCAATTCATCAGTAGATTCAAGATTAAGCAAAATATTGCACTGGATTTTTTCATTGGCACCGTAAGTTTCTGAAGTCCATTTGCGGTTATTTAAAAAATTATTTAACGAAGCCTGAAGTGTTTGAAAAGCAGATCTATTTACATTATTCGCCACTCTTGTAGTAGCAACCGTAACACGCGCTTGAAGCTCTTGTGCATGTAACATTTGACCTGATAATAAAATAATTGCCAACGTTAGTATTCTCTTCATAATGCAAATGTTTTAAGATGAAAACAAAATCTTATTTTTCTTTTTTATTCAGAATCGTATTGATGATATCCTCAGCAACAGCTGACTTTGATTTGGTTTCAAATGAAAAACTGTCGCCATTTTTTGAAAATATTGTTATTTTATTGGTGTCTTTTCCAAACCCTGAACCATCATCTTTCATTGAATTCAAAACAATATAATCTGCATTTTTAGAAACTAATTTTGCTTTTGCATTTTCAATTTCATTTTCTGTTTCCAGTGCAAAACCAATGAGCATTTGATTGTCTTTTTTTATAGCACCCAAAGATTTCAAAATGTCTTTTGTTTTTTCAAGTTCTAGCGTCAGCGTGTCTGTAGATTTTTTGATTTTATTTTCTGCTGGTGATTTTATTGTATAATCTGCAACTGCCGCACTCATGACAGCGATATCTGTATTTTCAAATTCTTTTACACAAGCATCATACATTTCAGCGGCGGATACAACAGGCAAATGTTTGATACCGAAGGGCACAGGAATTGAAACGGGCCCACAAACTAAAGTAACATGAGCACCTCGTTTTAAAAATTCGATGGCCAAAGCAATCCCCATTTTACCGGATGAATGATTGCCTATAAAACGAACTGGGTCGATAGCTTCATAAGTAGGACCAGCAGTGATTAACACTTTCTTTCCCGAAAGTTGGTTGGCATGCTGAAAAAAATCTACAACCCAATTTATTATGGTTTCAGGCTCAGCCATTCTACCAGGACCTATCAAACCACTTGCCAATTCACCATTTTCAACAGGTATAACTTTATTCCCAAATGATTGAATTTTTTCAAGATTGATTTGAGTTGAAGAATGGTACCACATGTCCTCATCCATTGCAGGAGCTGTCACTACCGGACAAGTCGCAGAAAGATAAGCAGCCATCAACAAGTTATCACAAATGCCATTTGACATTTTAGCCAAAGTATTACAAGTCAATGGAGCTATAATCATCAAATCGGCCCATCTTCCAAGCATCACATGATTCGACCATGAATCATTTTCCGAAAGTTTATGTAATACTTCATTTTTAGATAAAGTAGATAACGTAAGTGGGGCCACAAAATCAACTGCAGCAGGTGTCATTACAATCTTAACCTCTGCGCCAGCTTTTACGAGCAAACGAACAAGTGAAGCCGTTTTGTATGCTGCTATGCTTCCTGTAATTCCTAATAATATTTTTTTTCCTTTTAACATAAAATACCCCGTCGTAATGACGGGGTTAAAATTATAACAAGTATTTTAAAGTATCCGTTTATTGATACAATTTCTTAGCTGAAAAGATTTTCCTCATTTTTACGGAAATAAACCTTGTCTTCTAGAAATTCTGTTGTTGCTAATAAAGATGGATTAGGCATTCTTTCGTAAGCACGAGAGATTTCTATTTGTTCTTTATTTTCATGAATTTCTTCAAGGCTGTCTGTATGACTAGCGAATTCTTCCAATTTGTTGTGTAACTCCTCTTTAATAGAGATGTTAATCTGATTGGCTCTCTTTGCAATCACAGCTATAGATTCGTACAGGTTACCTGTTTTTGCTTTCAAATCTGAAAGTTTTTTGGGCTCAACTGAACTGCTGGTATTACCGCTTAGATGACGACGAAGTTTGCTCATTTTTTATTGCTTTTA
>CALPIT020000031.1 GCA_943323705.2 Streptomyces griseus | reverse complement strand
TGAGATTAATGTCTAATGGACGATCACTGATTAACTCAATATTATTAAAACCCATTACTTTATGTCCGCCATAATTAACGGCAGAATATCTTGAAGAAACATTCTTAACCTGCGAGCCCAGTGTTTTCCATACAACACCGCCCCATCCTGCTTCGAAGGCACGAAGTACATTTATCTTTTTATCCGTTGGAGGCGCACTAGCGAGCCAAAAAGGATTGGGAGATTTTATGCCTAGGAAGTTTGAAGTAATATCAGCCATGGTTTTTATTTTGGGAAAAATTAAAAAATTAAAAATTAAAAAAGGAAATCAACTATCGCTTTCGCTCCAACCTTCCCTGCCTGCACTGCATCTACCACTTCTCTGCCTCCGTTCACACAATCGCCGCCGGCAAAAACGCCTTTGATGTTTGTAAGTGAATGACTGACTTTTAGTTTGCCGTTTTGGTTTTCTAAATTATTTGTTGTTACCAAAGATTGATAAGGAGTCTGACCTGCCGCTTTGATAACCATGTCAACTTCTATTGTAAATGTTTCTCCTGTTGCAACCGGGGACCGTCTTCCAGAAGCATCGGGTTCACCTAATTTCATTTTTTCTGCAACCAAATGAGTAACCTTTCCATTTTCACCGATTACTTCTTTAGGTGCAGCCAACCAGATAATTTTACATTCATCTAGCAAAGCAATATCTAATTCTACCTGAGTGCAAGGCATTTCTTCCTGAGTTCGTCTGTATAACATAGTTACTTCAGAAGCGCCTAATCGTTTTGCCTGGGTTGCCGCATCAATAGCTGTCATACCCATTCCGATAACTGCAACTTTGTCTCCCACGGGCACTTTGCTGAAACCATTATTCCTGATTTCATATATAAAACTAATTGCATCAACAACGCCGTCCATATTTTCACCCGGGATTTCTAATTGACGTGCTAAACCTACGCCAATAGCAAGATAGACCGCATCATAATTTTTCTGCAATTGCTCAAGTGTAATGTTCTTGCCTAATTCTTGTTCGTATTTGATGTCTATGCCGCCTATTGATAAAATATAATCCACCTCATCCTTGCAAAACTGAGGAGTTACTTTATAGGCTGCAATGCCATAAGTCATTAAACCACCGCCTAATTTTTCTTTTTCATAAATCGTTACGTCTATGCCTTCACGTGATAACACATGAGCACAACTCAACCCTGCAGGACCTGCACCAATAATAGCAACTTTCTTACCAGTATTTTGCTTTCTGCTGAACAATTGCCATTTCTTTTCCATAGCAATTTCGGTGCTATAACGTTGCAACTTGGCAATAGGAATTGGCTCATCATGCATGAGGTTATATACACAGGCCCCTTCACACAATTTTTCTACGGGACAAACCTTACTACATCCGGCTCCCAAAATGTTGGATGTAAAAATTGTATGCGCGCTACCTTTGATATTTTCGGTAGTAATTTGCTTGATAAACTTAGGCACATCAATACTTGTAGGACAGCTCTTCATACAAGGCGCATCATAACAAAACAAACATCTGTTGGCTTCCACCAAAGCTGCATCTTTGTTTTCAAATGCCGGGTGTATGTCGGAGAAATTCTTCTCATATTGTTCTTTGGAAAGTCTGTTTTTTATAATGGACATGTCCTGTATATTAAATTAATAATTTTATTAGAGTTTTGTTATTGCTCCGTAAGTTTCAGGTCTTCTGTCTCTGAAAAACTGCCATTTACTTCTTACGGTGTCAATCATATCCAGATCAAATTCGGCAATGAGCAACTCGTCGTTATCTTCTGAAGCGGTTGCAAATATTTCTCCGATAGGATTAACAAAATAAGAAGTACCATAAAATTTCCCTAGATTCCACGGGGCTTCTGTGCCTACACGATTGATACATCCCATGAAATAACCATTTGCTACTGCATGTGCAGGCTGTTCTAATTTCCATAAGTTTTGCGACTGACCAACCGTTGTAGCAGAGGGATTGTAAACTATTTCAGCGCCATTCAACCCTAAGCATCTGGCGCCATCAGGAAAGTGACGATCATAACAAATGTAAACTCCCACTTTAGCGTACTTGGTTTGAAAAACAGGATAACCCAGATTCCCTGGTTTGAAGAAATATTTTTCCCAGAAACCACCTGTATGTGGAATATGATTCTTTCTGTATTTGCCTAAATAAGTTCCATCTGCATCAATTACAGCAGCTGTATTGTATAATATACCGGCCTGTTCTTTTTCATAAACAGGAACAATGATAACCATATTGTATTTCTTAGCATATTCAGCAATCCTGTCTGTTGTAGGCCCAGGAACAGTTTCAGCTGATGCATACCATTTGGAATCCTGACCCGGACAAAAAGATGGCGTATTGAAAATTTCCTGAAAACAAAGAATCTGAACACCTTTCTTTCCTGCTTCTTCAATCAATGGGACATGTTTCTGAAACATGGCTTCCTTGATTTCTTCAATAGTACCTTCTCCTTCTGTTTTGGGTAAACTCATTTGAATCAAACCCGACTTAATCATTCTTGGCATGCTTGTTTTATTTAAATATACTGTGTGACTTTTTTTCTCTTAATAAATTGGCCATAGCCTTTATTGACATGACATTGATTGTTGTCGATAGCCAATTTACCTCTTAGCAAAACAGTCTTTATTTTTCCAGTCAATTCCCATCCTTCATAAGCGCTGTAATCAACATTCATGTGATGGCTAGACGAAGAAATCGTATGCTTTTCATTGGCATTTATGATAGCAATATCTGCATCACTTCCTACTGCAATGGTTCCTTTCTTAGGAAACATACCAAATATTTTTGCCGCATTTGTACTTGACACTTCGACGAATTTATTCAAGGTAATTTTATTTTTCATGACACCTTCACTGAACAATAATTCCATTCTGTTTTCAATTGCAGGATGCCCATTGGGAATTTTAGAGAAATCATCTTTCCCCATCAATTTCTGTTCCCACATGAAAGGACAATGATCCGTTGCTACCACTTGTACAATTCCCTGATTGATGCCTGCCCACAATGTAGCCTGGTCTTTCTTTTCACGCAATGGTGGACTCATCACCCATTTGGCTCCTTCAAAATTTTTTTCATACAAACTAGCATCCAATAACAAATACTGAATGCAGGTTTCAACAAATATTTTTTGATTTCTGTACAAAGCATTCCGAACTGCATTTAATGCCCCTTCGCAAGTAAGATGTACTATATAACCCGGACAGCCGGTATAACCAGACATTTCAACAAAGCGTTCACTGGCTTCAGCTTCTGTCACTTCTGGTTGAGATAAATAATGATATAAGGGAGATAATTTACCTTCGTTTCTATGTTTGAGAACGAGATAATCAATAATATCTCCATTAGTTGCGTGAACATTAATTAAACCGCCATGCTTCTTAACTTCTTCCATTAAGCCAATCATCTGAGTATCGTTGATCATCAACGCACCTTTATACGCCATAAAAGTTTTAAAAGAAGTAATACCTTCTTTTTCAATCATGTTCTTAATTTCTTGCTTTGTGTTTTCATTGTAATCAGTAACTGCCATATGAAAACTATAATCACCCACTGCGTTACCAGAAGCCCTGCCGCTCCATTCATCAAATGCAGCTTGTAAACTGTTTCCTTGTTTTTGTAAAATAAAATCTATGACAGTTGTGGTGCCACCGTATAAAGCAGCTCTGGTACCTGTTTCATAAGTATCGCTTGAAAAAGTACCCATGAAAGGCATTTCCAGATGCACATGCGGATCAACGCCACCAGGCACTACTAATTTTCCAGAGGCGTCAATTACTGTATCTGCCTCGTGACTGAGGTTTTCCCCAATGGCAACAACTACCTCGCCTTCAATAAAAATATCAGCTACATAATCATCGGTAGCTGTTACGATTCTTCCATTTTTAATTAAGACAGACATAAATTTTTATTTTTTATTCTTCATCATGAAATAATACAAAATGCCACTCACTGCAAATCCAACAAACCATGCATAATTATATAAATGATTTATCCAGATTGGAAATGCTTCTGTACTAACCATTTTTATTTGCAATAAAAAACCCGGAACATTAGGAAAAATACCAAGCAACAATGCAACAATTGCTTTGAAATTATAACCATTACTGTACCGATACGCCCCATCATGTTTATACAAATCTTCGGCAATTAAATTCTTATCGCGAATGAAAAAATAATCAACAATCATAATGCCGCCAACTGGTCCTAGCAAACTTGAATAAGCAATCAACCAGGTAAAAATATATCCATTAGGGTCTGCTATCAATTTCCAAGGCATGATTAAAATTCCAACAACACCGGTGATATATCCACCGATTCTGAAATTTATTTTTTGAGGAGCTAAATTGGCGAAATCATTGGCTGGACTAACAATATTCGCTGCAATGTTGGTAGCCAGTGTTGAAATGATAATACCAATCATCGCTATACTGACCATAATTTTACTATCGAATTTACCAGCTATTTTTACAATATCCCATTCTGTATGTCCGTAAATAATAGCTGTCGAAGAAGTAACAATTACACCTACAAACGCAAAGAAAGTCATAGCAGGAGGCAAACCAATAATCTGTCCATTCACCTGTGCTTTCTGTGAAGTAGCATATCTAGTAAAGTCAGGAATGTTTAAAGACAAGGTAGCCCAGAACCCAACCATTCCCGTTAGTGCCGGAAAAAAGAAGGCAAAGAAATCAGCATTGGTTTTAAATTTGGAAGGTTGTTCTAATATGGGACCCAATCCTTTAGCGGCCCATATTGCCCAAATCAACAAAGCTAAAGCTGCTGCTGGTAGAAAAAAAGCTTTGAATACCAATAATTTTTTTATACTCTCAACGCCTTTATGAACGATAAACATGTTTAACAACCAAAACACTAAAAAACAAATCATAGGCAATGCCTGTGGGAACATGGCACTGTTATCTATTTCTGCAAGGGAAGGATTCCATGCTCTGATTAAATTATAAAGAGATGCGCCACCAATCCAGGTTTGAATACCAAACCAGCCGCAAGCAACAATCGCACGTAGCATCGCTGGAATATTAGCTCCTTTGGTACCAAAGCTAGCTCTTACAAAAACAGGAAATGGAATACCATATTTAGCACCGGCATGTCCATTCAAAATCATTGGAATCAAAACAATTGAATTGCCTATAAAAATAGTTAGAATAGATTGCCACCAGTTCATACCGCCTTCGATCAAAGAACTAGCAAGCATATAAGTAGGAATACAAAGACTCATACTAATCCACAATGCTGCATAATTCCAAGTGCCCCATCTGCGCTCAGCTTGTGGAATTGGTGCCAGATCCTCATTAATCAATGAAGCGTTGGTATCTTTTGTTGAGTTCATTGTTTATTTTGATTGATTAATTTACATGTTCATCAGCTATTTTGATAGCCTCGCTGATAATTGCCAACCCTTCATCAATTTGTTTTTTGGTTACACATAATGGCGGCGCTACAAAAACATAACTCCAACGCACAAAAGTATACATTCCTAATTCTCTGATTTTGGCGGCCACTTTATTCATGATGACCATTTCATCAGGCTTTGCATTGAATGGAGCCATAGGCTCTTTCGTGGTTCTGTTTTTTACCAGTTCTATACAGCCCAATAATCCGGTTGTTCTGAAATTACCAATTGAAGGATGCATAGCTGAAAGTTCTTTCATTCTCTCGGTAACATATTCACCCATTGCAGCTGCATTTTCAATCAGCTTTTCATCTTCGTAAATCTTCAATGTTTCCAAAGCTGCAGCACAACTTACAGGATGAGCTGAATAAGTTAACCCCAATGCCAGCATTGTATCATCATATTTAGCAGCGATTTTATCAGAAACCATTAGACAGCCGAATGGCAGATACCCGCAAGTCAATCCTTTAGCCATGGCAATCATATCCGGAACGATTCCATGATTTTCAAATCCAAACCATTTGCCCGTTCTACCGAATCCACTCATCACTTCATCCATGATTAATAAAACACCATGCTTATCACATATTTCTCTTACTGCTTTGAGATAGCCTTTTGGATACTGCAAGCATCCAGAAGAACCAGATTCGCCTTCTAGCAAAATAGCGGCGATAGTGGCAGGACCTTCGTAAGCGATTATGCGTTCCAATTGGGCAACCGCTTCTTTTAATAAATTTTCTTCCCCGTATTCCCACCGATAGAAATAAGGCAAATCGAAATGTACGAAATTGGGCGCCTGTTGAGCATCAACAGGAATACGACGTGGATCACCGCTGGCAGATATTGCCCCAATAGAGGCACCGTGATACGACTGATATCTACTTAAAATTTTATGACGACCAGTATATAATCTTGCGAGCTTAATGCCATTTTCAATGGAAGTAGCACCACATAAAGTAAAGAAAGATTTATTCAAATCGCCTGGACAAATTTCAGCCAGCTTTTTTCCCAATTCTCCTCTCACTTTTGTGACACAGCTTGGTGTGACATAACTTACCTCTTGCATCTGCTTAACCACGGCTTCGGTTATACGCTGATTACCATGACCAATATTAACATTCATCAATCCTGATGAAAAATCAATAATTCTGTTGCCATCATAATCATATAAATAAACGCCTTCGCCTGATTTTATAGCAATAGGATTTTGACCTTTTTGCTTGCTCCAGGAAAATAAAGTATAATCTAGATTTTGTTGTACGATTTCTTTTGTTTCTGACATTGACATTATATTTGACATAGCATTTAATTTAACTCATCCAATTGACGCCTGCTTCGGCATTCCATTTGGTAGTGCTTTTCTTTAATTGTGTCCAGAATTCTATAGAACTTTTGCCAGTGATATCTCCCACTCCAAATTTACTTTCATTCCAACCTCCAAAAGAGAATGGCTCTCTGGGAACAGGAACTCCCACATTCACACCAATCATACCTGCACTGGCTTTATCAATAATGTAACGAGCCATTCCACCATTTTGAGTAAACACGCTCGCCGCATTTCCATAAGGATTTTTATTTTCAATTGCCAAGGCCTCATCAACAGTATTAGTGCGCATGATGCTGATTACCGGACCAAAAATTTCTTCTTGTGCAACAGACATTTCAGGCGTTACATAATCTATCACTGTTGGGCCCACATAAGTTCCACCTTCTTTACCTTTCACTTTTGTATTTCTACCATCTACTAAAATCTTTGCACCTTGTTGCTCTGCTTCTGTGATATATTTTTCAATTCTTAATTGTGATTCCTTATTGATAACGGCACCGAGGTTTTCTCCTGGAATTATTTTTCTGGCTTCATCGCAAATCTTATCAATGATGTGATCCACATTACCCACACCAATCATGGCACTAGCTGCCATACAACGCTGGCCTGCACAGCCACTCATAGAAGCTGCCACATTTTGTGCAGTCATAGCAGGTATAGCATCAGGCAATACCATCAAGTGATTTTTAGCGCCGCCTAATGCCAAACATCTTTTGAAATTTGAGGTTGCTCTTTGGTAAACAATCTTCGCCACTTTTGTAGAGCCAACAAATGAAACAGCCTCAATCTCCGGATGGTCACAAATAGCTTCTACAATTTCGGTGCCGCCATTTACGATATTAAAAACGCCATCGGGCAATCCTGCTTCCTTTAATAAAATTGCCAATTTTGCGCAACTTAATGGCACTTTTTCAGATGGCTTTAAAATCATACAATTACCTAACGCAATGGCATTGGGAAGGGTCCAATTAGGCACCATGCTTGGAAAATTAAATGGAACAATTGATGCTACAACGCCAAGCGCTACATGCTCAGTTCTGCATTCAACACCTTTACTCACTTCAAGAATTTCACCGGTAACAAGCTGAGGAAGAGAGGTTGCAAACTCAGTCAATTCAATACATTTTTCTATTTCAGCAACCGATTCGCCATAAGTCTTACCATTTTCTTCGCTGCATAATTCTGCTAGTTCTTTGAGATGTTTCTCGAGTAAAGTTTTATATCTAAAAAAAACTTGAACCCTTTCTTTGATGGGCGTTCTGCTCCAAGAAGGAAATGCTGCCTTAGCGGCAACAACAGCTTGATTAAGATCAGAAGAAGAAGATAAAGGAACTTTAGAGAGTAAATTTCCATCTAGAGGAGAAATGACATCAAGATAATTTTGAGTATTTGCATCTATAAACTTACCGTTAACGAAATTCTGTGCTTGGGGATACTTCATATTTTTAATACAGTTTAATAAATAAATATAAGCCAAAATAACATAGAAATTACATTATCGAATTGAATATTATTTAATCAATCAACTCGATTTTGACATAAAAGAAAGACCACTCATTAGGAGTGGTCTTTCTTTTATGTGATAAAAATATTTGACTATTGTTTCAAAATTGAAGTATTGATTGATTTGCCATTTCCATCAATTTTTAATTCGTATTTACCTGCTACAAATCCATTATCAACTTTCATGATTACACCTGCATCTTTAGTAGCATATTTTACAGATTGACTGGCAACCAACTGTCCTGAGATGTTATACAATTTAAGATTGTAATTTCCAGTTTCCATGTTATTGAACTTAATATTGATGTCATTGTTTACAACCGGATTAGGGTAAACTGTTGCAGAAGCTATTAGTGTTGGTTTTACAACTGGTTTTTCAAGCGTAGCTTCTTTTTTATTTGTTTCTGCTTTTGTATTGGTCATAAACACGATGCTGAAACGATCAGCTGCAAATGAAGTTGGGTCGTTATTTACCGTAAAGTCTACATAAGTTGAACCATCCAAGTTTACAGGTAAATTATTTGTTGTTGCAGCATATTTATCTTTAACTACAGCAACCAAATTAGCAACACTCAAATTCTCTGCAATGATATCCAAACGATAGTTTTGTTTTTTAGTTTGGCTCAAATTGATAAAGCTGGTATCATTAGATGTGATTGTCTTTTTTCTTTCAATAGCCAATGTATAACCAGTTCTACTGAATGCAATACTTTCACCGGCAGCAGCTAATTTTTTGATATCATTTTTGTCAAAACCATTTGAGTTGTTGTCATGGTAAGAAGTCATAGAACCATCAAGTAAACTGTAAGTGCCATCATTGTCCTGACTGTATAAGTTCACTCTAAGCGTTTTAGCATTACCGCTATTTCTTCCGAAAAGCATATCGCTAACACCTGAAGCCTTATCCGTTTCTTTTACAGTGATGGTTCCTGGTCTTGTACCATCTTCAGATTCAATCAAAATAGCCTCACCACTTGGGATGTACTGACTGATTGGACTTGAAGCTGTTGTTACATCATATGTACCTGTACCGCTATTATAACTTACGGTTACATACGCACCCAAACCTTGAGAGCCTGATAATTTTGGATCCCAGATGTAGAATGAGTTCTTTACATTATTTTTTGTCAACGTTGCAAAATCAATTGCAGAAGCATAAGGATTTCCGAATACAGTAAAATTTTGTGCATTAACCGGAATGTTTTGATTTCCTGTATGCACCTCACCTTTAATTTTTAAAGTTGTTGAAGTAATTGCAGCGCCAATACCCATTGAAAGGTCGATACCTCTATTGCCTCTGATATACACCATATAACCTGTATAATCAGTAATTGGTCTAAACGTACCAGGAGTTGCAGGTAAACCTGTAAATGTATTATTTGTAGGGTTATAGTATTTTACTGAAGGCAAATTGGTTGGACTTTGATCAAAACCATTTTGAGTAGTTCCACCTGTAATGTGTACACCATAATGCAATGTTGGATTAGGATTAGAAATCACATTAGTAAATGAACTTCCGTAAGCACTTTCCTGCCAAGCGCTACAAATTGTTGGAGCAGATTCAGATTTCACAGGAGCACTTAGCAATCTCCAAGCTTTTCTAGCAGGAATATATCTTTCAATATTTATCTTTCCTTCAATAATGGCCGTTGATTTACCCGTTTCATCACAAGGTAAAGTGGCTATTCTAGCTGTTCCGTTTGCGTCTGACTTCAAGGTTAGATTGTCATTAGTATATAATATTTTACCAGCACCGATTGATAATTCACCAGTAAGGGAGTCTGTATCTGCAAGTGTCAATTCGGTATTGACAATCAGATTTTTCAATTTGTTACCGGAAAATAATCCGCTTGCAACTGTTTGTGCAGATCTTCCGTTAAATTCGACAGTACCATTGGTTACATCAAAAAGACCTGAATTAGAAGCATTTCCATTAATTTGAATGGTTGCATCATCAACAATTAAAGCACCGTCACTTTCAATAACAAGGTTGTTCACCTTTGCGAACTGAGAAGATACTAAAATTGGGTAATTTCTTCTGCCAGTTAATGGATTTGGTATTGTAACATTACATGAAGAATCAGGAACTCCGCCATACCAGTTCTTTGGAGTAAACCAATCTGTTGTATAATCAGCACCTGTCCAATGATATTCTGTGATTTTTTCGCCAATAGCAAACTCTTCAATTGCAGTAACATTTGAAATAACTACTGAATTAGCTACTTCTGAAGAAACAGCATATTTAGCCCAGGCACTGCTGCCAAATTTTCCTGATAAAAAAGTATTCATATCTGCGCCGGCATCAACATTAGCAGCATTCCATTCAAATGTCATGCTTGCAGTTGTAAAACCAAGGCCTTCATTTATAAATGACCAATATTCATTTACACTTTTTGCTGGATTAATTCCGGAATAATCTAATTCAGGATGGTCTGTTGCGACTACAGTTGCAACTAAATCTCCAGCTGTAATTACTGAAGCAAATTGAATATTTACAGGAGAATAATAGTTTGCTGTACCAACTTCAAATCCTTTGGAAACTGCAGAACCTGCAAGTATATGTTTTTTCAAGTTACCATATACCCAACCTGTTGTATGAGCCGCACCGGTTAAAGTTGCTGAAGATAATAATGAAACTGTATTGCTATTGGTATGTATTACACCTGAAACGAAGTTAAGATTAGAAGCAATTATCATATCTGATGTTAAGTTAATTGCACCTCCTGTTTTATTTATTTTTACATTGTATAGTTGACTCAATAAATTAACTGTTTGATCAACACTGCCATTTAATTCATATGTTGCATTGGTGCCAGATATACTTCCACCATTCATAATAAATCCGCCCATTAGAGAAATAGTTATTCCGAAGAGACTTGTATTTAGTGTTCCACTTTGTAATGTAAAATCACCAGCTACTGAAAATGATTGTGCAACAAACTTAGAACCAGTTCCCCCTATTTGTAAATTACCGTATGATTGGTTAGAAATTATCTGATTACCTCCATTATATTCAACAAGGCTATTTGCTTCTAAATTTATAGTTGAATAATTTTTTGGGAAATTACTTAATCCAGACATTTTCAAAACAGCACCGTTAGCAACAGAAAATTCTCCACCTGCTACAAAAACACCTCTGCTTGCAGTAAACAATCCCATATCGAAGGTGCCTCCATTAACTATAATTTTTCCAGCATCAGCATTTCTAGAATAAAGTGCAGGTAGGTTTGCCATGAGAGATTTTGTTCCAGAGCCACTAATCATTAATGTAGAGTATGAATAAGCAGAACTTATTATTTGATTTGTGATAGTAGAAGAATATTCTACAATTGACCCATTATTTAAAGATAATGTAGTAGTTGAATAATTTTCTGTAAATGTTCCTGCATTAACTTTTATTTTGCCACCTGTCGTCACTCTAATTAAATTTGCAGTAGTTAAATAACTAGGACTCATACCTGGATTAAGTTCTCCTGAAATTTGAAATAAACTTCCTGAACCTGTAATGTTTATATTATTAGAAAGTGTTAACAAAGAACCATTATTGACGGTTAGTTTTCTAAAAGTTGTTACATGACCTCCTCCACAACTTTGAAATGCTCCGTTTAAAACTACTCTTGAATTCAAGGTCGTTTGGTAATCACCATCGTTATTCCAGTCACCTTTTAATTGCAAAATTCCAGTTGTGTGTAACAATTGCCCATTACCAAGAATATGGATATTGCTAAACACTTTTAAATTACCATAGAGGTTTAAAACTGAGATCAAATCACTTCCAATTGTTAGTGACTTGCAAGAGGATGCTGAACTGATTTTGGGCTGATTGGGTCCTGTAAAATTAGCGTCGCCGATAATGACATCCACTGTTGAATCGGGAATTCCATTAGTCCAGTTGGAAGCTTGACTCCATGATGTGTTTGAGTTTCCGGTCCAACTTGTTGATGTTTGGGCTATTGTCTGCTGGGTTAGGATGACCAGAAACAATAGTAATAGCTTGTAAGTGTAGATAGTTTTGTTCATATGTATTGGATATTTGGTTTTCAAACTATAAAACGCGCTTTATTAGAAAATATTATGATTTTAGCAAGAATTTTGAGGAAAAATTTTAAAAAAATGAATTCAGTAGCCATTAAAAAAACGATATCTTATTGATTTTCTTGTGTTTATAAAATATTGGGAAGAAAATAAAATGTGATTGTATTTTTACCAATGTAAAAGAAGCCGTATTAGAAATCGACCAGACTTCAAAATTTTTTTTCAAAAAAGATTGTTCCGAATTCTATTGCAATAACTGCTCAAAATGAAAAATATTATCATTTTAATACTCCCCTTACTACACTTGAAGTTTGATTTTATGATGACAAGAACATGAATCAACCAAACTAATAAAATTTATTTTGATATGTAATTTATTTTGCTTGTATTATAGTGATAAAATTTTAAAATGAAAAGATTAATAACCAACAACAATCGTAATTCTGCTCTTTATATGTCTGGATCAATTGTACTTTCCTCCATAATGTATAGAGTTTTTTTAAATGATGTGCCAAAAAATCAAAAATATAGTACCGGCTTTTTTTTAGGTGCCGGAGTTTTAAAATTATCGAAAGATAAAATTTATCGAGATTTAGGAAGGGGATTATTCCTCTCAAGTGCTATTAATTGGATGTATGACTTAACCAGAAAATCAAATTGTCCTTTTGTATTTAAATCAAATCTCCCAACTGAAAATTCAATTCTAATAAACATTAATAATGGAAATATTATTCAAAAGATATGTCCTAAAAATGGAATTATTTATTTAACCAAATCAAATAATCGTGAAGGTTGGCTTGAATCATTTAAGTTGTTACATTGTTTAAATATTTCGGGCAGGTATGGAGGTCTGCCAAGCAAAAAAGGAAATCCAGTGCTCTGGCACAAATTACAAAACCACACTATTGAATTTAATTACCTATTAAGAAGTTGGATAAATTACTTCGAATCAAAAAGAAAAATATTTGAAGATAAAAACAATAGCTATGAAAAAAAGCTTGATTTTTGGCGTTCAATGGTAAACGATGGTAAGCCATTGGATATTAAAAATAAAGACTGGAAACCAAAATTCAAAGGAGAATGGTCTGTTTATAATAATACATTATTGAGATATGACGATTATGGGAACATTTTATATGGAGCAGCTGGTGCAGCTTTTGGTTTAGATAAATTTACTTTGATTGTTGGAGCCAATTTAAACCAAATAACAAAAACTGGATTTGATGATGAAAAAGATACTAAATCTATATTAAGAGGGATTAGATTGTATCAAGATTTCTTAAAAGCAAGTGTGCCAAATTTTATTAAATGAGATTTTTTGATACCAGAAACAATAATTTCAAGCGTTTAATTTTTGTGATAATTTATTCTGTGATTGCAATTTTAGCAATTAAGATTATAGATTTTTATATAAAAAAATCAGAAATTGCGAAATATGAAAAATGTTATAATGCATTAAACCCTTTAATGAAATTCAACTGTTTTGTAGGTATAGACTTAACTAAAGATACTTTGAGTAGAACTGTAAAATGCGACTCTGTGCTTTTGAATACCGATATGAATAATGAAATCTCTAATTTATTAACAAAACATAATACCATACTTCACAATCTAAAAAATGAAGGCTGCTCTTCAATTGAAATTTTTGACAATATGGTGCAATTATGGTACAAGAAGTATGTTGTAGATATAGAGTTTGATAGCACGAAAAATAGTATAATTTTGGATATAAGTGATTTGAAATAGTCGAACGTCAATTGGTGTATTACTTTATATAATTTGAAATAATAAATAAATACTCTTTTGAGCGAGCTTGCACCGCTCAAGACGATCTTTTAGAAAGTTTTGAAAATTATAAACAAGGGAAAAAAGTCACAACAATAAAATTCAAATAAAATGAAAACTACTCTAAAAAACACAACAATGTGTATTGAAAAGCTACTGTTTAATGAAGCTGGTAAGATTACTATTAAAATGGAAGATGGACGTTTATTCATAACTCCTTTAAGATATTTTCCGGAATTGCAAAAGCTTAGTGTTGACAAAAGAAAAAAATACACGATTGTAGATGATAGAACAATTCTTTTTGCCTATTCAGATTCAGTGTACCATTTAGAAGACTTTATTGGATTAGAAGGAAAATGGCAGGAAAGGTAATAGTTAGTTGATACAATTAAAATACAAAAGCCATCAATTTTCATTGATGGCTTTCTTTTGTCGGGATGGCAAGATTCGAACTTGCGACCTCCTGGTCCCAAACCAGGCGCGATAACCGGGCTACGCTACATCCCGAACGGTATTCTTATAGCCCTAGAGAATTATTATCTTGTAATCCTCTTATTTCAAACTGCGGAGAGAGTGGGATTCGAACCCACGGTACAGTGTAACCCGTACGACGATTTAGCAAACCGTTCCTTTCGGCCTCTCAGGCATCTCTCCTCCTTTTATTCTTTCCCTTTTTAAAGGGGTTGCAAAAATACAATTGTAATCAATAACTGCCAAACAATTTTGTAACAACTCAAAATAAAATCTCGGATTTTTTGACGCCCGATATTACATCGCTGCCAATTGCACCTTATGCTGCAATTCCAAAACGCTCTCTTTAAATAAATTATCAGTATCCATCAAATCTTTTACTGTCTGACAACTATGTATCACCGTTGTGTGATCTCTTCCTCCAAAATGTTCGCCAATTGTTTTTAATGAATTTTTGGTAAACGCTTTTGAAAGGAACATGGTAATTTGTCTGGCTTGTACAATCTCTCTCTTCCTCGTTTTCTGGAGTAATTTATCGTATGGCACATCAAAATAATCACAAACCATTTTTTGAATGGTATCGATGGTGATTTCTTTACTAGATGATTTTACGAAATTGCGCAATACTTTTTTAGCCAACTCCAAATCAATCTCTCTTTTATTTAAAGATGATTGAGCCAACAAAGAAATCAATGCGCCTTCCAATTCACGAACATTGCTGTTAATATTATAAGCGATATACTTAACTACTTCTTTAGGCATCTCCAATCCATCGTGCTTCATCTTCTTTTCCAAAATCTCAATCTTGGT
>CALPIT020000030.1 GCA_943323705.2 Streptomyces griseus | reverse complement strand
TTGGAAGTACAACGCAAAGTCGTTTGTGAGGAATTTAAAGAACATTATATCAATAAGCCATACGGAGATGTTTGGCACAAGATGCGTGAGCTCGCATACACCACACATCCGTATAAGTGGATGACCATCGGCGCTTCATTAAAACACGTGGAAGACGCAACACTTGAAGATGTAAAATCATTTTTCTTCAAACATTATACACCAAGTAATGCAATTTTAGTAGTTGCTGGAAATATAGAAACAGCTCAGATTAAAGCACTTGCAGAAAAATGGTTTGGTCCGATTCCCGCAGGAGAAAAATACAATCGTTCGTTACCGTTAGAGCCCAAACAAACTGCACCCCGCCATCTAGAAGTGAAATCAAATGTACCGCTTGATGCTTTGTACAAATGCTGGCATATGTCTCCGCGTATGGATAATCGTTATTATGCTGCTGATTTGATTTCCGACATTTTAAGTGGAGGAGGCTCCTCAAGATTGTATCAAAGTTTGGTAAAAGAAAAAAAATATTTTAGCAACCTGGATTGTTACCATTTTGGAAGCACCGAATCGGGATTGATGACCATCGAAGGAAAGCTGGTGAAAGGAATTGATATAAAAATTGCGGAACAGGCGGTTTTGGATGAATTGAAAAAATTAATAGAAGAAGGCATTTCAACATCCGAACTGGAGAAGGTAAAGAATAAAGCAGAGGCGGCGATGGCATTTGAAGACATGAGTGTAATGAATCGTGCTTCAAGTATTGCGATGTATGAAAATTTGGGTGATGCTGATTTAATCAACACCGAATTATCGAAGTACCAAGCTGTAACAGCAGCAGAAATAAAAGAACAGGCCCAATTGATTTTTGATGAAAACAATTGCAGCACGATGTATTATTTAAGTGATAATTAATTTTAATGAACAGAAAAATTGCCCCCAAAATAAAAGATGCCGTTGATTATTCATTGGCATTAAAACCATACGAACACTACAAATTAGACAATGGCATTGATGTATATAGTGTAAATGCCGGCGCGCAAGAAGTATTACAACTTGAAATGGTTTTTTATGCAGGTAACAGTTTCGAAAAACAAAAAGGAATTGCCGCCGCAACTAACTTTTTATTGAAGAATGGCACTAAATCAAAAAGCGCATTTGAAATCAATGAAGCTTTCGAATATTACGGGGGATACTGCAATAGAGCCTGTTATAACGAAACGGCTACCGTTACGCTGCATTGCTTAACCAAGCAAATAGATAAGCTCTTGCCTATAATGCAAGACATGCTAAGCGAATCTATTTTTTCGGAAGAAGAATTGAGTACTTACAAGCAAAACTCGCTTCAAAGATTAAAAGTCAATTTGCAAAAAGCAGAGTTTGTTGCAGCAAGATTGATTGACAGTTATATTTACGGCGAACAACATCCTTATGGCGTATATACACATGCGTTAGATATAGAATCTGTTACCGCTGAAGCCTGTCGCCAATTTTACAACGACTATTATTTGAATGGCAAGTGCATCATATTTGTTTCGGGAAGATTTACTGAAGCACTTAAAACACAACTGAATGATGCTTTTGGCAAGCTGAATACAAATTCAAAAAATATTGTTGTGCCTTCGTTTCAGTCAATGCCTGCAACAGAAAGAAAATTCAGAATAGACAACGACCCTAACGCAGTGCAAGGTGCGATACGCATTGCGATGCCATTTCCTAATCGTCACCATCAGGATTTTAAAAAGGTGATGGTGTTGAATACTTTGTATGGTGGATTTTTTGGATCAAGATTAATGAGCAATATCAGAGAAGACAAAGGCTATACCTACGGCATTTACAGCTACATACAAAATCATATTCAGGAAAGCGCCTGGGTTATCAGCACCGAGGCAGGCAAAGATGTTTCTGAAGCAGCGATACAGGAGGTTTATAACGAGATGCAAAAATTGAGAGAAGAAAAAATTGAAGACGAGGAATTGTTATTGGTACGTAATTATATGATTGGCGGGATTCTCGGAGAATTGGATGGTCCATTTCAAATTATGGCAAAATGGAAGAACATCATTTTGAATGATATGGACGAAAGTTATTTTTATGATTCAGTGAATGAGATTAAAGCGGTTAACGCAGATCAACTGATGGAATTGGCGAATAAATATTTACGACCGGAAAATTTCTGGGAGTTGGTGGTGTATTAAGGGGCCCCCTAAATCCCCCAAGGGGGACTTTGATTATGTTTTGTGGGGGTAACCACGAATTCACGAATTTATTTTTTGGAACGATTATTGAATCAATAAAACCAAATACTCGAAACTGAATGCCATTTTCTTATTCCTTATTTTTACTTTCTTATTATTTATTTTAAGTAGCCACGAATTCACGAATTAATTTTTGGTTGAATTATTTATTAAAAACAATTGCTCGAAGCAAATGTCCACTTTCTTATTCCTTATTTTTACTTTCTTATTATTTATTTAAATACTCACATACTCATAATGTTTAAAATAAATAAAAAAGCACCCACAAACCGCGAGTGCTTATAACGCCAAACCCTAAACGCCAAACAACAAACGTTATTCAATAACCATCTTAAATTCCTTCGCCTGTTTTCTAATGATTTTTTCAATCTCTGTTTCCAAGGTGGCTTTATTATTTTGATTTTTTACTTTTGATTTTTCTGTTACAATAAACTTATCTCTAGATGTATTCAAAGAGGTAATTTGTTTTTGAATATCATCTCTTTCTTTTTTCTTTTGAATCACTATCTTTTGAAGTTCTGCATCGGATTTGTTTCTTAAACTGTCTGTCAATGTTGACTTGTTGATTTTAGAAATAATTTCTTTATCATTTTCGAATTTATCCACCACATCCCAACTTTCGTTTTTATATAAAGCTTTGTTGCTTTTAACAGTCGCTCTTTTTACCGCAACAGATTTGTCAAGTGCTATATTTTTTCCGTCGATATTTTTTTGAGAATTCTGTTTCGAATTTCCACTAACACCATAAGCTATATAAGTGTCATTAAGCTTTTCATTCAGTGTGATAATTTGATCATCATAAGGTGTTGGAATTTCAACAATTTTTTCATTTTGATTAATATTGGTATAACTACCGCCACCACATTCATCGTTTACGTTCCAGTGTTCGCTTATGCCTTGCATTCTGTCGCCACAATAAATAGTGTTAACAATTACGCCTTTCTGTTTTGCCAATGCGCAAGCTTTTTTGTAATGTAAATTACCTTGTAAAAAGTCTTCGTTACCTGCGATAAAAATAACTTTGTAGTTTCCGGGAGTGTTGTCCCAGGCGAGCTTGTTTAAAGAAGTGTAAATGACTTGTCCACAATACTCATCTCCTCCGTCTGTTTTAAGTGAAAAAAGAATTTCAGAAAGTGAATCTAAGTCTGTTGTAAAAGGCATGAGTTGTTTTACAAAACCAGCTTTTTCGTTGTTTGTTGTTCTTCCATATTCATAGAGTGCGATTTCGATTTTTGGCGTTGCGCCATTGCATTTGGCTTTTCCCATGGTGTTCACCATGTTCCAGAGCTGGGCTTTTGCCTGATCGATGAGTCCGTCCATACTATTGCTGACATCAATTAAAATGGCAGCTTGTATTTTTTGATTGGAGGTTGGAGGATTTTCTTCAGATTCTGTGTCCTTATTTGCACGAACACAAGAGGTTGAGAAAAGAAAACAGCCGATGATGGCTAAAGTGTAGATTGTTTTTTGTTGCATAGAAAAAATTTTCGCCCCTGATAGTTTTGGCAGTGGATTTCCATAAGAAGTTGATTTGTAAAAACTGTATTAAGAATACTTTAACTTTTGGTGAGTAACCACGAATGCACGAATTTTTTGCCACGAAGGCGCTAAGGCACAAAGCACCACAAAGTTTTTGTACTAAGTATAGATGTAAACACGAATTCACTACGTTTTCATCAGAGTTTTGTCTGATTTAAAAAAGAGAATACAAACAATCACCAAATTATCTCATCACCAAATCATCACATTGTTCCGATTTCCCTTTGCCATATCACTAATATTCAAGAAATTCGCCCATGGAATTTTTAAGAAAAGAACTTACAAACGAACAGCTGATAGATTTATACAAATCGATTTTGTTTCCCCGCATGATTGAAGAAAAAATGCTGGTGTTATTGCGTCAGGGGAAAATTTCTAAATGGTTTAGTGGCATTGGACAGGAAGCCATCGCCGTAGGTGTAACAAAAGCACTTGATAGCGATGAGTGGGTGATGCCTTTACACAGAAACCTTGGAGTATTTACTTCTAGAGACATGCCGTTAAATAAATTATTCAAACAATGGCAGGGCAACAAAGATGGTTATAGTAACGGCAGAGAAAGAAGTTTCCATTTTGGAAGCGCACCTCATCATGTTTGTGGCATGATTTCACATTTGGGTCCACAAATGGCAATTGCTGATGGTGTGGCATTAGCACATAAATTAAAAAAAGAACAAAAAGTCTCAGTAGCGTTTACGGGTGATGGTGGTACTAGTGAAGGCGATTTTCATGAAGCGCTGAACGTGGCTGCAGTATGGGATTTGCCCGTGATTTTTATTATAGAAAACAATGGTTACGGATTAAGCACGCCAACCAATGAACAATACCGCTGTAAAAATTTAGTAGACAAGGCCATCGGCTATGGCATAGAAGGCATTCAAATCGATGGCAATAATATTCTGGAAGTTTACGAAACGATTAAGGGTGTACGTGAGTATTGCATCAAAAATCAAAAACCATATTTAATTGAATGCATGACCTTTCGTATGCGTGGACATGAAGAAGCTAGCGGCGTGAAATATGTGCCCAAACATTTGTTTGAAGAATGGGAGAAAAAAGATCCAATAAAAAATTATGAAGACTGGCTGAAGAAAGAAAATATTTTATCAGAAGGCGAACTGACTGAAATCAGGTTGACCATCAAAAACCATATTGAAGAAGAATTAAAACTTGGTTTTGAATCAGCTCCATTGATTCCTGATACAACTGAAGAGGTTAATGATGTGTATGCGCCAAGGGTCAACGCTCCTGAAAAATTAATTGACAACAGCACTGCTGATGAATTTATTTACAACAATAGTCAATCTGAAAAAAAATTCATCAACGCAATAAGCGACGCGCTAGAACAATCATTAACACGCTATGATAATTTTGTGTTGATGGGACAAGACATTGCAGAATATGGCGGTGCCTTTAAAGTAACAGAAGGCTTCACTGAAAAATTCGGAAAAGACAGAATTCGCAACACGCCTATATGTGAGAGTGCAATTGTAGGAGCTTCATTGGGTTTATGTTTGTCCGGAATGAAATCCATGATGGAAATGCAGTTTGCAGATTTCGCTACAGTGGGTTTCAATCAGATTATAAATAATTTGGCAAAGATTCATTATCGCTGGGGACAAAACGCAGATGTGGTGGTCAGAATGCCAACTGGTGGTGGTGTTGGTGCGGGACCTTTTCATAGCCAGAGTAATGAAGCATGGTTTGTACATACACCAGGATTGAAAGTGATATACCCCTCCACTCCTATTGATGCCAAAGGTTTGTTGATTGCTGCTATCAACGACCCTAATCCGGTTTTGTTTTTTGAGCACAAGGCGTTATACAGAAGCGTTAGTGGTATGGTTCCTGATGATTATTATGAAATAGAAATTGGTAAAGCAAAGCATGTAAAATCGGGCGCAGACATTTCCATAATTACATACGGCGCCGGAGTTCATTGGGCGTTGGATTATCAGAAAAACAACCCTTCGGTTTCGTTGGACATACTTGATTTAAGAACTTTGCTTCCATTAGATTATGAAGCCATTCGTGCCGCGGTTATGCGTACAGGTAAGGTTTTAATTTTACATGAAGATTCTTTAATTGGCGGCATTGGAGGTGAAATTTCTGCGTGGATTACAGAAAATTGTTTTCAACAACTTGATGCGCCGATATTGCGTTGCGCCAGTTTAGATACCCCGATTCCATTTAATTTAGATCTCGAAAAAAACTTTATGGCAAATGCGAGATTGGGAGAGTACGTGGAAAGATTGTTGGGTTATTAAGTTCAATAAGTTCAAAAGGTTGTTGAGCCTACGAGTTCACTAAAATGGTTTTAGTTTGCTTTAGAAAGCGTTAGTTTGTTTTTATAAACAATTCCGTCTTTCATAATAACCTTAAAATTTTTTTCAGGGTCTTCGATTAATCTGATGTTTTCAATCGGATTTCCATCAACAATGATTAAATCAGCGTATGCGCCTTCTGTGATTTCTCCTATATTTCCCAATTGATAAGGGTTTCTTTTATTGCTCATACGCAAAAGCTCGGCATTGTCGTGTGTGGCCATTTTAAGAATTTCAAATGGTGTAAACCAGTTTTGCAATTTGCATAAAATTTTCCCCTGATTTTTTGAAGAAACAGAATCAAAAAGACAGTCGATACCAAACGCTGTTTTTATTTTATATTTTTTAGCCAGTCTGTAAGCGTTATCGGTACCTTTTATTATTTCTAGTTGTTTTTTCCAGTTTGCGCTTCCAACAGGAAAAGGAGTAGCGTCTTCATCATCCAAGAATGGCTGTATACACCACCAGATATTTTTTTCTGCCATTAACATTGCTGTTTCCTCATCAATCAACTGTCCATGTTCAATACATTTTACTCCTGCAGCAATAGCTGTTTTGATAGATTTAGGAAGATAGGCGTGAACCGTCACATAAGTACCCCAATTTTCTGCTGCAGAGACGGCCGCATTGATTTCTGCTTCTGTATATTGAGAAACATCAATAGGGTCGTACATAGATACAATCCCACCACCAGCCATTAACTTTATCTGTGATGCACCTTGGCGAAGTTGTTCTCTGGTTCTTAATAACACCTGATCAGCGCCATCAGCAATAGCTGTCATACCCGTTTTGTTCAAATATGAATTGTCCCCATTTCTTGGCACGTCTGTAGGTAAACCAAAATCACCATGCCCTCCTGTTTGAGATATTGATGCTCCACTTGGGAATACTCTTGGTCCTTTCACAAGTCCGCTATTTATAGCTTTTGCCAATGCAAAAGTATTCCCGCCCATGTCTCTAACGGTAGTGAATCCACGCAAAAGTTGCTTTTCAGCAAAACTTGATGCATAAAGATTAATATAGCCAAAGTCTGAAGTTAATAAAAGAGATAAGGGCATTGATTCTAAAAGTAAATGTGCATGAGCATCTATCAAGCCTGGCATTAAGTATTTTCCGGCTCCATCAATTACTTGTGTGTTCTTTGAGTCGATTTTTATTTCAGCGGAGTCGATTTTTCTTATCAGTTGTCCTTCCACCAATAAATTAGCTTTGATGATTTTATTATCAATACCATTGAAGATGAAAATGTTTTTTATTAGCGTTTTAGTTTGTGCCAATAAATTGAAGGATAAAAAAATAAAAACAAATAGAGTAGCTGTCTTTTTCAATTTTTTTGTTTTGATTCGAAAGTACTAATTAGATAGGAAATGATGATTTGAAAAAGAAAAATCTTTAAAATATCTAATACACAAAATGTGGAGATTGTGTTCCTAACTATTGAATCTTTTTGAACTCAGCCTAATTATTGAATGTCTTTTGGTATAAACTTCATCGAAATTGAATTCACGCAATGCCTAGTGTTTTTCTTAGTGAAATGCTCTCCGATAAATACGTGTCCTAAATGGCCATCACATTTGGCGCAAACTATTTCTGTTCTTCTGCCATCGGCATCGGGCACACGCTTTACAGCTCCTGGTATTTCATCATCAAAACTCGGCCATCCACAATGAGAATCAAATTTATCTTTAGACTCGTATAATGGCGCGTTACAACGACGGCAGATATACGTTCCCGTTACTTTGTTGTTTGTGTATTCTCCCGTATAGGGCATTTCGGTTCCTTTTCTTACGATTACATATTCTTCCTCCGGCGTTAATTTGTTGTATTCCATAGTAGTGTTATTGGTTATATAAATCATTTTAAATTGATTGGCTGCATTGATAATAAATTGATTGAATCTTAGCTCACTACAATTACTAGCAAATTCATATGAAGGTCTGTACCAAACCAAAAATGTATCTAAATGAGGAGATACCAGATTTGTAATTCTCTTTACAAAAACTTTATTGAATCGATAGTTTATGTAATTTTCTTTTTCTTCTGCTTCAAGTCGTTCATGAAAAGCTTTCAATCGTTTATTTCTTCTGAATCGAAACATATTAATCACGGCCTCAAGATCAGCACCAGCCATGCCATCAGGAGATACAGATGTTTCTAATCCGGGTTTAGTGTAATTAAAAATATCTTTATACGCCATTCGGTTTTCTATCGAGTCTAGCTTGTAGGATTTTGAAAAAACGGTAACTTCTTTTAGTAAACCGTACTTACTTTTTATGTTGAGATGTATTGAAATATCAAACTTTCGGATGTCTGCAATTTGTATTACGGGAAAATGTAAGGTTGGTTTATTGTTGTAAATGAAAACTAGCGAGTCTTTATCGTTTACAAGAATATTGTAACGACCCACGCTATCGGTAACAGTGAATATTCCCGAAGAGCTCACTACCCTTACATTTTCGACATAATTTATTTTAGATAAATCAAAAACAGTTCCACTAACGGTAAACTGTGCCCGCAAACAGAGAGGAAAAATTAAAAGTATAAGCAATCGTGCTTTCAACAGCATTAAATTAGTTGGCAATATTATAACACAATAAAAACAAGGCGTTGATCTGAACTTGTTTTTAACGTTGATTTTGCTTTTGTATGACGTCTGCGATTGTCCTTGGAAAGTGTTCGTATTCTAAATGATGAACTTTAGTTGCCAGCGATTCGATTGATTCTCCGGATTCAATTTCACATTTTTCTTGAAAAATTATTTTTCCATGGTCATAAATTTCATCAACAAAATGAATGGTAATTCCCGATTCTTTTTCGTTGTTCTCTATAACAGCTTGATGAACTTTTGCTCCGTACATTCCTTTTCCGCCATATTTTGGTAATAATGCAGGATGAATATTGATGATTTTATTTGGAAATTTTTCTATTAAAACAGAAGGGATTTTTTTAAGATAACCAGCCAAAACAATAAAATCAATCTCACTCTTTCTTAAGCGCTCAATACAAGTTGCATAATTCAATCTGTCTTCTTTTGATAAAACCATAACTGGAATGTTGTTTTTTTCAGCAATGGCTAACACTCCCGCTAAAGGATTGTCGGAAACAATAAGACTTACATCCGCTAGTTGATTTAATTTAAAATAAGATATAATATTATCTGCATTTGAACCTTTACCACTTGCGAAAATTGCGATTTTGGTCTGTTTTTTAACAAAATTGGTGTTTTTTGGGTCGTTTTCTAGTGTTTTACCACTTATTTTAGACCAAATTCTAAAAAGGTAATTTTTAAAAAACTTGAATTGTCCCAAAGGAAAACTGATGAGAATGACACAGATCGGCCATAAAATGGTGACGAGTAATACGTAGGCAACCCACCAAATAGTATTTTTTTCTAAGAAAATTAGTTTCAACAAAATCCCGGCAATTCTTGCACATGCAGAACCACCTAACGCAAAAGTGGTAATGATCAATGCCATGTTTATACCATTAACCCCCCATTTTTGTTGTAATCTTTTAAACATGTTGCAAAAATGCATAAAACTATTCTATTAAAAATGAATATCTGAACTAATAAATTAAAACTTCATTTTGTTTACAATTTTATGACAAAGGGAAATGTACGATTTACAATGTGTTGAATTACATCATAAAAAAGTAAAAATTTTTTTACTAAATGTTGATATAATGTCAACAACGTACCTTACTTTTGTGCCCGAAAAAGGATTTTTTCCACATTAGACCCGATAACTGTATGAGTCTCTATAGAATAACAATCAACAAAGCACTTGCTAGTCTACTTTTAGTAATCATTTTCTCTTTTAATAATTCAGTTTATGCAGCCGACGGCGAGGCCTTGTTTAAGGCGAATTGTTCGAACTGTCATAAGCCAGATGCAGACTATACCGGTCCTGCTTTGAAAGGTTGGAGCACGAGAGTGCCCGATGCAAATTGGATTTACAAATGGGTTGCAAACCCTGCTCAAATGATTGCTACAGACGCCTACGCAAAATCATTGTTTGAGAAATGGAAACCAACAGTAATGACTGCGTTCTCAAATTTGAAAAAAGATGAGGTTGACGCCATCATGAAATATGTAGATGACTATACACCGCCCGCACCAACAGCAGGAGCTCCAGGAGCAGCAGGAGGAGGATCAGAGTCTGATAATACATTACTTTACGGCATACTTACTTTAGTACTAGCCCTTGTAGCTTTAATTTTATTACAAGTTAACAGCAATCTTAGAAAACTATCTGATGAGAAAGAAGGCGTTCATCGTGGAGAACCTGTTCCATTCTATCGCAACAAAACCTATTTAATGGCTGCTATTCTTGTGTTGTTTGCAGTAGGTGGATATTACACAATAACAGGCGCTATTGATTTGGGCAGAATGAAAAATTACCAACCTGAACAACCTATTTATTATTCTCATAAAGTTCACGCAGGCGTAAACCAAATCAGTTGCTTGTATTGTCATGGAAGTGCACAAGACAGCAAACACGCGGGTATTCCTTCAGTTAATGTTTGTATGAATTGCCACATGGCCATTAAAGAATACAAAGGAGATCCAATTGTAAAAGAAGATGGTACATCAGTAAATGGTACAGAAGAAATTCAAAAGTTGTATCAATATGCAGGATGGAATCCAGTTACCAAACAATACAACGCAGATAAAAATGGCGACGGCACTCCTGATGGTGCAAAACCAATTGAATGGGTGAAAATTCACAACCTTCCTGATCATGTTTACTTCAATCATAGTCAACACGTAAAAGTAGGAAAACAACAATGTCAAACTTGTCATGGTAATATTCAAGAAATGCCGGAAGTTTATCAGTTTAGTGAATTGAGCATGGGATGGTGTGTAAATTGTCACCGTGAATCAAAAGTTGATTTCTACAATAATGAAACTAAAGAAGGCAACAAGTTTTACAGTATTTACGAGAAATTCCACAAAGACATTAAGGATCATAAGTTAGACAGCGTTACTGTTGAAAAAATCGGCGGTACTGAATGTCAGAAATGTCACTATTAATATAATAAGAGCATATTTGCTAAATATCGAATTAACAAACTATGAGTAATAAGAAGTATTGGCAGAATTTCGGAGAAATGAATCAAACAGAGGCTTTTAACAAATCTTCTGAAAATGAATTCAACGAACAACTATTACCTTTTGAAGAGATTTCAAATGAAGGTCTTCTAGATGGTAAAACGCCACGCAGAGATTTCTTGAAATACCTGGGATTCAGTACAGCTGCTGCGGCTATCGCTGCAAGTTGTGAAATGCCGGTAAGAAGAGCTGTTCCTTATTTACAAAAGCCTGATAATATAACACCAGGAGTTGCTAATTATTATGCATCTACTTACGTAAATGGAGGCGATGCTATCAGTGTTGTTGTTAAACAAAGAGACGGTCGTCCTATTAAAATAGAAGGAAACGAATTATCATCAATTACCAAAGGTGGAACCAGTGCACAAGCGCAGGCTTCGGTTTTGGACTTATATGATACCACACGTTTACGTCATCCTTTACAAAGAGATGGCAAAGATTTTAAAGAAGTAACAACTTTTGATGCTTTTGATGCCATGATTGCTTCTGCAATGGGCTCAATTGGAACAAAGCCTGTTGTGTTGTTAACTTCAACAATCTCCTCTCCTTCTACATTACAAATCATCAATAACTTTTTAGCTAAATATCCAGGCAGTCGCCACGTTCAATACGATGAAGTGAGCTATAGCGGTATGTTATTGGCTAATGAAGCTTGTTACGGAAAACGCGCTATTCCATCTTATCAATTTGAGAAAGCACAAACAATAGTTAGTCTTGGTGCAGATTTCCTTGGTACTTGGTTAAGTCCAGTTGAATTCAGCAAACAATATGCTTCTAACAGAAAGGTAACCGGAGAAGCACCTAAGCTTAGCCGTCACTTTCATTTCGAAAGTATGTTGAGCTTGACAGGAAGTAATGCTGATGATAGATACACACATAAGCCTTCTGAAACAGGAGCTATCGCTTTGGCTTTATTAGCAAAATTAGGCGGCGCAGTTGCTGCTCCATCAATTGCTGATGCTAAAGTAAAAACAGGAATTGATAAAGCTGCTGCAGCATTAATGAACACAAAAGGTGCTTCATTGGTAGTTTGTGGAAGCAACGACACGAACATTCAGGTAGTAGTAAATGCTATCAACGAAATAATAGGAGCCAATGGTACAACTGTAAATTGGGCTTCAACCAACAACACACGTAAAGGCATAGACGCAGACATGAACACGTTGGCTGCCGATATCAATTCAGGTGCAGTTGGCGCTTTATTGGTGTATGGTTGCAATCCTGTTTACTCACATGCAGATGGAAAGAAATTGGGTGAAGCGATTGCTAAATTACCAATAAGTATTTCTTTCAATGGTTCATTAGACGAAACAACTGAAAACTGTAAATATGTAATTCCTTCTCATCATTGGTTGGAAAGCTGGGGTGATGCGGAACCAAAGACAGGCCATTTCAGTTTCATGCAGCCTTTGATCAATCCGTTGTTCAAAACAAGAGCATTCCAAACTTCATTGATGAAGTGGACGGGCTCTCAAACAATCAATATTCCAACAGTTGATTCAACAGGAAAAGTATTAAGTGTAACACCTTCTAAAGTTTCTTCGGCTGATTATGAAAATTATGTAAAAGACTTCTGGTCTGGCAAAGCAGATTTTGAAAAAGCTTTACAAGATGGCGTAGTTGAAACAGAAATGGCTCCCGCTGCTGCTACCTTCAATGCTGCTGCATTGGCTGCTGCTTCAGGAAAAGCGGCTGCTGCAAAATCTGGCGCAACCGAAGTCGTATTATATCAAAAAGTATCAATGGGAACCGGTAGCCAGGCAAACAATCCTTGGTTACAGGAATTACCTGATCCGATATCAAAAGTAACTTGGGACAACTACGCAATGGTTAGTCCTGAAATGGCGAAATCATTAGTTGGTTTGGATATCATGAACAACCAGCGTCAAGCTGATTCTTATGAAGTAACTCCAGAAAAACCAGTAATCAAAGTAACCGTAAATGGTAAGTCGTTGGAATTACCCGTGTTGATTTTACCAGGTTTAAATGATCATACTATTGCCGTAGCATTAGGTTACGGAAGAGCAAGTGCAGATGAGAAAAACTCACTTGAAAGAGTTGGACGTTCTGCTTCAGGTGCTGGTAAGAATGCTTACACATTTGTAGGATTTGATGGGGCTACTTATTCGTATAACGGAGTGGCTACTGCAGAAAAAACAACGGCTACTTATCCATTGGCACAAACTCAGGTTCATGGTTCATCAGAAAGCAGACCTGTAATTTTCGAAACTAACTTAGCATCATACACGAAGAATCCTGAAGCTTTATTGGAAGAGCCTAGACATGAGAGAATGATTACCATGGCTGAAGGGAAAACAGATTTCGTAAAAGATGGCACCATTTATCCTGATTTTGAAAAACCAGGTATCAAATGGGGAATGAGCATTGATTTAAATACTTGTACGGGTTGCAGCGCTTGTGTTGTAGCATGTACTGCAGAAAACAACGTTAGTGTTGTTGGTAAGATTCAGGTTCAGAAAGCTCACGAAATGCATTGGTTGAGAATCGATCGTTATTTCACAGGGGATGTAAAAAATCCGGATGTGGTATTCCAACCGATGATGTGCCAGCATTGTGATAACGCACCTTGCGAAAACGTTTGTCCTGTTGCTGCGACTAACCATAGCAGTGAGGGATTAAACCAAATGACTTATAACCGTTGTATCGGTACAAGATATTGCGCTAACAACTGTCCTTTCAAAGTTCGTCGTTTCAACTGGTTGGATTTCACGGGTTCAGACAGCTTTAAAGACAATCAACAGCCATTGCGTGGTTCTGAATTGAATGAAGTAGTATTCCAAATGAATGATGACTTAACAAGAATGGTGTTAAATCCAGATGTTACTGTTCGTTCAAGAGGTGTGATTGAAAAATGTTCTTTCTGCGTTCAGCGTTTGCAAGACAGCAAATTGGAAGCTAAAAAACAACAAGATCCTGCTTTGGTTCGTAATGTGAAGACAGCTTGTATGCAGGCTTGTCCTACAAACGCCATCAGCTTCGGTAACGTGAATGACAAAGAAAGTGAGGTTTCAAAAGCAAGAGCAGATAAGAATCGTAATTTCTATGTGTTGGAACAATTACACGTATTACCTAACGTAAGTTATTTGGCTAAAGTAAGAAATACCGACAGACACGTAGGTATCGCTGAAGAAAGCCATGAAGCAGCACATAGCTAATATCTGAAAAAAACTAAAAAGACTAACAGCTAATTATAATAGCCAAAAGCGAAAAAAGAATATGTCATTACTCAAATACGAATCACAACAAAGGGAACCGCTGGTAGATGGTAATAAAACGTATCATCAGGTAACGGAAGATATCATCAGCCCCATTGAGATGAAACCAAGCAAACTTTGGTACATCGGTTTTTATATCAGCGTGGGATTGCTGCTTTTCGGTGCTTATAGCGTTTACAGAGAGGTTACTTACGGTATCGGTCAGTGGAACCTAAACAAAACCATCGGTTGGGGTTGGGATATCACCAACTTCGTATGGTGGGTAGGTATTGGTCACGCGGGTACTTTGATTTCCGCGATTCTATTGTTGTTCCGTCAGGGATGGAGAACAGGTGTAAACAGAGCTGCAGAAGCGATGACGATTTTTGCGGTAATGTGCGCAGGTCAGTTCCCAATTTGGCACATGGGTCGTGTATGGATGGCGTTTTTCGTATTACCTTACCCTAACTCACGCGGTCCTTTATGGGTTAACTTCAACTCTCCATTGCTTTGGGACGTATTTGCGATTTCAACTTATTTCACTGTTTCATTATTATTCTGGTATTCAGGTTTATTGCCTGATTTGGCTACAGTAAGAGACAGAGCTAAAACTAAATTGCGTAAATTATTATATGGTGTGGCTTCTTTCGGTTGGACAGGAAGTACCAAACACTGGCAACGTCATGAGTCATTATCATTGGTATTGGCTGGTTTGAGTACACCACTTGTATTGTCAGTACACACTATCGTATCTTTTGACTTTGCTACATCAGTAGTTCCCGGTTGGCATACTACCATCTTCCCTCCTTACTTTGTTGCCGGTGCGATCTTCAGTGGATTTGCTATGGTGCAAACCTTGTTGATTGTGGTTAGAAAAGTAATGGGATTACAAGATTATATTACTTTAGGTCACATCGAAGCGATGAACAAAGTAATTGTA